>DUHK01000172.1 GCA_013330915.1 Methanosphaera sp.
TTTCACCTAATATACATAAACTAATAATCTTCCACCGATTCCAGCTTCTTTAGCTTCATGGTGGGTCATTACACCTTGAGGTGTAGTTACGATAAGAATACCGAAGTTTTTAGCTGGTAAGTATCTTTTTTCGTAATCTTCGAATTCATCGTTTTTTACAGCGTGACGAGGTTTGATAACACCACATTTGTTAATGTTACCTTCTAATTCTACGTTGAATATTCCAGCTTTACCATCGTCTACTAATTCAAAATTTCCAATATAATTTTCCTTTTGCATTACACTTAAAACATGACCAATGAGTTTTGATGCTGGTCTGATTGTTGCAGTAGCATTACCTTGTAACTCATTGTTTCTGATGTTTGTTAAAGCATCTGCAAGAGGGTCCATAAGAGACATTCTATAAACACTCCTGTTTTAGTTGTATTTTTTAAATCCGATTTTTGGAGCTATTTCTCTGAAGCATTGACGGCAAAGGTTTAAGCCGTATCTTCTTACTATTGCTGAGTGATCTCCACATCGACTACATTTTCTTGCTGCTTTTCCGTATTTTCTTGGCACAATAATCACCTTCTATTCGATAGTAACTTGGAATTTTTCTTTCATGTATTCCATGGATTCTTCTTTTGTAACTCTTTGTGCTTTTGGTATTTTTTTAGGTCTGATTCTTCTTTCCTTAATTCTGTGACCAGGTTTTTGGAAAGTTACAGAAACATCCATACCAAAAATTCCAATATCAGGATCGTATCTTACACCAGGAATATCAATGTGTTCTCTGATACCGAAGGATACGTTACCTTCTTGATCAAATTGAGAAGCTCTGAGTCTGTTTTCTAATCCTGCTAGTACCATAGAAATGATTTTTTCAGCTTTTTCTCCTCTTAAAGTAACTTTACATGCAATTGGTTGTTTTTTACGAATACCGAATTCAGGGTTTGTTACTTTGGAGTATGTTCTTACAGGAGTTTGATCTACAAGAGATTCAATTAAAGCTTCAGCTCTTGTTAATTTTTCTCCACCTTCACCAACACCAATGTTGATTGTTGCTTTTGCAATGTAAGGTTTTTCCATCACATTCATGATTAGTCATCTCCTAATAATGATATGACTGGTTTATCTGTACCTATAACAAATACGTATTTTGCTAAGGTTAAGAATGAACCTTCTTCTGTTTCAATTAATACTGTGTTTGATTTTGAAGATTGTGTGATGTTAATTTCACTAATTGTACCTAATTCACCAGTGTGTTTACCAGCTGTGATTAATCCTAATGAACCTTCTTCAAATTTGATTGAGTCGGATATTTTTTGTTCAGGTATGTTTAATAATAAAACGTCACTGGTTTTGTAATCATCTTCATCGAGAATTACGTTTCTACCATCGTGTAAGTTTAACTGAGTTTTTCCACCTTTGATTGTGGTTTTGTTTTCAATACTTACAAGTTTGAATGTAGAATCTTTTTCATCGATTTCTTTGAGTACTAATCTTCCTTTGTGGTCCGGTAATAAACGGTAGTATTTGTTGATTTTTGGAATTGAAATAACATCCATGAAACCTACAGGGAATCTGTGGTCTTTTCTTGCAATTCCATCTACTAATACTTCACCATTGTTAAGGATAATTTTTGCTTCACGTGCATTTGCAGCTAAGCCTAAAATATCTCTTAAGATCATTACTAAAGGTAATGATTTATCTAAAGCATGTGGTCCTGCACTTGATTTGGTTGTCCATGTTTCTTCTTTTTTATGGATAGGCCACATTTTAGGTGCTTTGAATCTTTTTAAATGTTTTCTTGATCCCATATTTGCCATGATTATACCTTCCTATTTAATGCACTGTTTCTTCTTTCGTCATCTAAATAAATATCTGTAATAACTAAGTTTGATGGGTGAATTGGTTGGTATAATTTTGTACCGTCTTGTTTTTGACTGGATGCACCGTCAACAAGAACACGGTAATTTTTAAGATCTACACCTTCAACTTTTCCTTCAGTTCCTTTAAAGTCACCACGTACGATTTCAACTTCGTCTCCTTTTCTTACAGGGAAAGATCTTCTGTTGAATTCTTTTCTTAAATCATCGGAAAGATGTACGCTCATTGAGTTGTGACGTTTATGTAGTGGAGCTGTATATAACGCTTTACGTTGTTTTCTTGGTTGTTTTGACATATTTTTTCACCCTTATACGATTATACTTGCAGCACTACCGATTGCAGGCCAAAGGTCTGCAGCTTCTTTTGCAATAGGTCCTCTGATTTCTGAACCTTTTAGTACTCCATCTTCTGTAATTATTACAGCTGCGTTGTCTTCAAATTTAACTCTGAGACCATCTGCACGTCTGTATTCTTTTTTCTGACGTACAACTACTGCTGTTGTTACTTCTCTTCTCATGTCAGCTGTTCCTTTTTTAACGGAAATAACTACCATGTCACCTACACCTGCAGCTGCAAGTCTTCTTCTTACTCCTTTAAATCCTTTTACAGAAATTATTTCAACTTCACGTGCTCCGGTATTGTCAACACATTTAAGTCTAGCACCGATAGGAAGTGATTTGGAGACTTTTGATGTTAATGCTTTCATTTTATCTATTCTCCTTCTTTTACTTCTACTAGCACAAAGTGTTTAGTTTTACTTAATTGTCTGCATTCTGCGATTTTTACAGAATCCCCAACTTTCACATCAATACAATCTGGTTTGTGTGCTTGTATTTTTGAATTTCTTTTTTCGTATCTTTCAAATTTATTATTGAATTTGTAGAAACTTCTTTCTACAGTAATTGTACGATCTGCCTTATCACTAGTAACTGTTCCTTCTATAATTTGACCTCTGACAGAGAGTTCACCGTGAAATGGACAGTTAGGATCTTGACATTCGTTTTCTGGTTGTTTAACATTAATGCCTACCATAGTTTCACCTAATTTTTTTAAATTTCTTCTTTATCCGGTCTTCAGGGCGGGCTAAAATAACTTTTCCATCAATTGAAACTTTATCACCATCTGGTAACGTAAACAATAATGTTACATTTGCCTTTGGGATAATTTTCTCTTCGATTCCCGTATCTATCTTAATAGTATTACGAGTCTCGTCAATTATTATTCCTTGCATTCCCACAAGTCCTTCATGATTGCTGTCTGTAACTTCAACAGTCAATCCAATGAATTCATGTCGGAATACGTTTTGTGGAGTTATCATAATAAAACTTCACATAATGAATTTTTATTCCCTGTTCAATATTTAATATTGAATATTTCATCTGAATCTTCTAGATTAATCTATTTTATTTCTATTGTATCTGATGAGAAACCCATACCTGCTAATACTTCTTTAACTTTACGTTTGTGATCTCCTTGTAATTCAATTTGACCTTTTTTAGCAGTTCCACCGCAAGCACATTTTGACTTAAGGGTCTTGGTTAATTCACGTATGTCTATATCGTGTTCATCAATTCCTTCAACAATAGTCATGAGTTTTCCGAATCGACGACGTACGGTATATACTTTAACCTTCTGTACTTCACGTGCTATCTCTTCACATACACATAGATCTTCTGGAAGACCGCATATTTCACAGATTTTCATCTCTATTCTTATTCTCCCTGTTGTTTATTTTCATTCATTATAGTAAGAACACGGGCAATAGTTCTTCTAGTTTCTCTAATTTTACCAGGGTTGTCTACACCAGCAACTGCACCTTTACCCACTAATGCATCATATTCAGCATGAAGCTCGTTGAGTTTTGCCTGCATGTCTGATGGACTTAGTTCCCTAATTTCTTTACTTCTTAAAATAACCATAAGTGATTCCTCGTTATTCTATAAACTATCTGTTTGAGCATCTTCTGTTTCAGTAACTGCTTCAGCTTCAGCTTCTTCTGTAATTTCTTCGATTTCAGCTTCTTCTGTAATTTCTTCAACTTCAGCTTCTTCTGAAAGTTCTTCTAATATGTCTTCACCGGTGATTTCTTCTTGAATTTCAGTTTCGATTACTTCTTCAGATACTGATGGTTCTTCAGCAAGTACATCAACTGCTTCAGGTTCACTGATTTCAACATAGTCAGGTAAAATTACTTCAGGTGGCATGATTCTTACGTATATTCCGAGTACACCAGGTTTTAAAGTAACTGTTGCAAATCCTTCTTTTACGTGTTTAATGGAAGGTTCTCCACATTTTTTAATGTATCCGTCATGGAATTTTGCACAAGCAGATCTTGATCCTCTGATTTTACCAGAAATTGTAATTTCTACACCCTGTGCACCAGCATTCATTATTCTTCTAATGTTTGCATATGCTACTCTTCTGAATTGCATTCCTCTTTGTAACATTGATACACATTTGTGTGCCATGATTCTTGGGTTTAATTCAGGAACTTTAACTTCTTTAACTTCAACTTGTGGGTTTTCTAAATCAAAGTTGTTTTGAAGAGTTTTGGTAATTGATCTAACAGTTTTTCCACCTCTACCGATAACCATACCAGGTTTTTCAGCGTAAACAATAACCATTGTTCCAACAGGTGTAACCTGAATATCCATTCCACCGTATCCTGCTCTTTCGAGTTTAGTTTCAAGATATTCATCGATACGTGTTCTTCTTAATCCTTCTTTAACGAAATCTTTTTCAATCATTTGTTCTTAGGCCTCCCCCAATACGATTTGAATGTGTGTTGTAGGTGTATTTGAAGGGCTAGCTCTACCAAATGCTCTTGGAGTCCAACCTCTTATGATAACCCCTCTGTTAGCTGATGCATGAACTAATTTAAGGTTTTCTACATCTAATTCTTCGTTTTCTGCGTTTGCTTCAGCATTTTCTAAAACTTTTAAGATAGCTGCTGCTGCTTTAACTGGGTATCTACCAGATGGCCAACCTTTTAAATCACTTCTGTGACCAACTTTTTTATTGTGTCTTTTGAAAGG
>DUHK01000124.1:0-4125 GCA_013330915.1 Methanosphaera sp.
TCTATACTCTTTTTTATTATTATTATTTTAAAATAACATCATATAATCAGAGGTGATTATTTGTTAGACATTTTAAGTGCCATCATTTTAGGTGCTGTTCAGGGATTAAGTGAATTCCTGCCAATCAGTAGTTCAGGACATCTTGCACTTATCCCACATTTACTTGGTGTAGAAACAGGTCTGGCATTTGATACTGTTCTACATATCGGAACTCTACTGGCCATAATTACTTTCTTCTATCAGGACATCATAAACCTGATAAAAGGTTTCATACTTAGTTTAATAGACCTTACAGATGGCTTTGATGTTTTCAAAAGAGAGTTGAAGCTGGTTCCGGAAAAACGTTTTGCCTGGCTTATAATAGTAGGTAGTATACCAACAGCTATTATAGGATTATTAATCAAAGATGCTGTAGAAACGATATTCAGAGGAACATTATTCATAGGAATATTCCTGATTGTTACAGGTATAATTCTTTATTACTCTGAAAGACACTCCTCAGGAAAAATAACTGAAAATGACATGTCCTTTACTCAGTCACTGCTTATTGGTATTGCCCAAGGATTTGCCGTGTTACCTGGTATTTCAAGATCTGGTGCAACCATTGCATCAGGATTATGTTTGGGTCTTGAAAGAGAATATGCAGCTCGTTACAGCTTTTTACTATCTACACCTGCAGTAATTGGTGCCGGACTCATTCAGATAAAGGACATTACAACCATTGACATTTCATTTACAGTGATAGTGGCAGGATTCCTTTCTTCAGTAATATTTGGATATCTTGCAATAAAATTACTCATGAAAATGATTAAGGGTTGGAGTTTAGACATCTTTGCATATTACTGTTGGATTGTGGGAATCTTAACATTGATACTGTCAATTGTTATCGGTTAAAAAAAAAGTAATCAGAGGTATCTTCCTCTTTTTTCTATTTCATCTATTTTTTGAACTATTTTATCGTTGTCATAGCCATCTATGAACCATCCAAATATCTTATCAGATTCTTCGGGAATTATTGTTTTCAGGGATTTTTTAAATACGAGAATGTCTGTTCCCTTATCTTCAAGCAGATTACTGTATTTTCCCAGTCCAAAATCGATTAAAATAGGAGTTTCATTTTTTACCAGGATATTTGCCGGAGTAAGGTCACCATGTATTATTTCACCGTCATGCATATTTTTAATCATTGCACCCGTTTTTTTAATCAGATCTTCCAAATCATTGATGTCTGATTTTTCTATTCTTTCCTGTAGTTGTATGGCATCAACCTTTTCCATGACTATGTTATAGTTTTTTAAATCAACGGAGTATATGTGGGGTGTGTTGACACCATATTTTTTTGCTTCATGTATTAGTTTGGCCTCTTCCTTTGTTCTCTCCAATCTTAACTTGTTATCCAATTGTTTTGTACGGTAGTTTTTGGATACTCTGTTTTTTATTATGGCTTCTTTATTATCCCATAATGTTTCAATTATGTCTGCTTCTGCACCCTTTTGTTTGATGTTTTCGGGCAGGTTTATGTTGTGTTCTATTTTTTCGTTAATCCATGTTACATCCACATGGTCTGTTCTGTATTTTGGATTGATGTAACTGTTTTCTATTCCTGTGAGATTTTCGTTGTATGATAAGAGTCCCAGTCTTGCTATCATTGAACCGTTATCTCCGCAGTATTTCATTGGTGGCATGTAGAATTCAACGTAATGTTCGTCACACATCTGTTTTAACATCTGTCTTAGCTTTTTGTTTGCTGCTACTCCTCCACATAAGAGTACTTCATCCTTGCCTGTGTAGCTTAGTGCCCTTTCTGTTACCTCACAGAGCATTGCAAAGCATGTTTCCTGAAAGCTGTTACAGATTACATCCAAATCTGTACCTTTTTTGTACTTGTTTATTGCACTTGTAAGTATTCCTGAAAAGGACAGGTCCATACCCTTTACTATGTATGGAAGTTCTACTGTTTCTTCCGTGTTTTGTGCATGTTTTTCCACTATTGGTCCGCCCGGATGTCCAAGTCCAACATCCCTTGAGAACTGGTCAAGACAGTTACCTATGGCTATGTCAAGTGTTTCACCTATTATTCTGTAACGGCCTGTTTCATAGCTTATTATCTGTGTATTTCCACCGCTTGTATATAATGTGACAGGATCCTTTGCCCCGGTTGTGAGTTTTCCTATTTCCACATGACCTATGCAGTGGTTTACTCCTATGAGTGGAACGTTGATATTTTGGGAGAGACTTCTTGCGGCAGTAGCTACTGTTCTTAGGGCAGGTCCCAGGCCCGGCCCTTTTGAAAATGATACTAGGTCAATGTCATTTAATGTTAATTGTGCTTCTGTCAGTGCATCTTTTATTAGTGGAACTATGTGTTCTGCATGAAAGTTTGCTGCTTCCCTTGGATGAATTCCACCCACTTCAGGATATAGTTGATCACCGCACGTAGCAAGTATGTTTCCATCTGAATCGACTATTCCGATTCCTGTTTTTTCTGCTGTTCCTTCTATTCCTAAACAAATCATTAAATAACCCCATTATCAAAAACGCTTTAAAATAAGGCCCTTAAATCAAGCATTTTTTATTTTTTATTCATAATTATTAATATATTTGAATTAGATAATTAATATTATATTTGTTAAAAAAAAATAAGAGGAAAAAACATGGTAGACAATGTAAAAATTTTCGGATCAGACAAAGTACTTAAAGAACTAGAAAAATCAGAAAACATGGTATTCGCATGTGTACTTGGAAACACAGAAGTATCAAAAATAGAAGGTATCAGTGGAGCAGGAGGATCACCTGAAATGACACCATACACCCCTGCACTGGACGTTGAACTGATGTTAAGAAACGAAGCATTAAGTCTTCCTGAAATAGCAATAACCGAATCCGACGAAGTACCTGCACCAACACCTGGACTATTAACAAAAACAACATACGAACTCCTGGACATGCCTTTTGTAGCAGTAAGTGCAGGACTTGAAGTAGAACCAAAAACATCATACATAAGCCTAAACGGTCAACCAGGTGGAGACCTAAGAGAAGGAAAAGGTGTACCAAACCCTAAAGAAATATACTGCAACGCAGTTGAAACAGGTAAATTACTAACACAACTTTCAGACCACCTAATGATAGGGGAATCAACACCTGCAGGAACAACAACAGCACAAGGTGTACTTACAGCATTAGGTTATGATGTTGAAGGTAAAGTAAGTGGATGTATGATGCACAACCCTCACGAACTAAAAACATGTGTCGTAAACAGGGCACTTGAAAAAAATAATGTTAAACCTGGAGATTTAAAAGACGATCCTTTCAAAGCTGTTGAAATTGCAGGAGATCCATCACTCATAGCAATTGCAGGATTAGCAATAGGAAGTTCAGTTCCAGTAACTCTTGCAGGTGGAACACAAATGACAGCAGCACTTGCTTTAATAAAAGCAATAAAACCTGACTTTGACTTCTCAAACATTGCAATAGCAACAACTGTATATGTTGCAAACGATGAAACATCCGACATTTTAGACATTGTAAACCAAATAGGAGACATAGCAGTATATGCAGCAGACCCTAAAATGGAAAACTCAAGCAATCCTGGACTTGCAAGTTTCGCTAAAGGATCTGTAAAAGAAGGAGTAGGTGCAGGTGGTAGTGTATTATACGCTTACCTAAAAGGAATCACACCTGAAGAATACCTTGAAAAACTCGAACAACTCACAGCTGCAGTATTCGGATAGATTTAATTTATCACATAACCTTCACATTTAACTTTTTTTTTACATAATTTTTTTGTACTAGTTTTTATAATATATACTAATTGATAGAAATGAGAGTAACATTTATTACTGGTAACGAACATAAAGTTAAAGAGGCAAGAGGTATTTTCGAAAAATTTGGTATTGAAGTTGACCATGAAAATCCTGGTTACCCAGAGATTCAAGGCTCAATTGAAGAGGTTGCAGCCTACGGGGCAAAATATGTTGCCGAATTACTTCAAAAACCTGTTATAGTAGACGATACTGGCCTATTTATACGTTCCCTTAATGATTTTCCTGGAACTTATTCATCTTACGTACAGGATACCATAACCAATAAGGGGATAATCAAATTATTAGAAGATGAACAGGACAG
>DUHK01000124.1:4299-7499 GCA_013330915.1 Methanosphaera sp.
GGATTTGCTTACGATCCACTATTTTATGTCGAAAAATATGACAAGACATTTGGAGAACTGACTACTGATGAAAAGAACGAATGTTCACATAGAAGAATATCCATGGAAAAATTTGCCAAATGGTATTCCGAGAGTGAATCATAATTTGTTATATTATATGTTGAGAATAATTTTTTTATGAATATAATATAAAATACTAAAAAAATATAATAGGAGATTATTTTATGGCAGAAAAACCAGAATGGTTAGAAATGACCGAAGAAGAAATCGTAGAATTAATCGTAAAATTACACAGAGAAGGACAAAGTACAAGTCAAATTGGTATTATCTTAAGAGACCAATACGGAATTCCTAGTACAAAAACAGTTCTCGGTGCAAAAATCACTGAAATCTTAAAAGACAACGGAACTGAATTCGAATATCCTGAAGATTTATTAAACTTAATTAAAAGAGCAGTAAACATCAGAGAACACTTAGAAGAAAATCCAAAAGATTTACATTCCAAAAGAGGTTTAATGATTATTGAATCTAAAATCAGAAGATTAGTAAAATACTACACCAGAAACAACGTTCTTCCTGAAGGATGGAGATATGATCCAAAAACAGCAGCTCTCCTTGTTAAATAGGGCTGATGAAGCTTGTGATCTTTTAAGGTCACATATTGATAACCAGCATGTTGTGAGAATTATCTCTCACAATGATGCTGATGGACTTACCTCTGCCGGTATATTTGCCAATGCTATATCCAAGGCAGGGGGTAAATTCCATATTACTATACTACCAAGACTAAGAGACAGTAATGTTAAAGAACTTACTAAATCTCGTTATAAACTATTTATTTTCTCAGATATGGGTAGTGGAAATCTTGAAAGCATTTCTAAACTAAGCGGTGACGTTATAATCGCGGATCATCATCAGTTTCCTGAAGATGTGGATCCTGAAATGCAGGTTGACTATAAAAAGATTGTTCACGTGAATCCTCATATATTTAATGTTGATGGAACCAAGGAAGTTAGTGGTTCAGGACTGTCATATTTATCAGTACATGACTACGGTTATTATGAACTGGCAGGACTTGCATTAACTGGTGCATGCGGAGACATGCAGCTTAAAAATGGTCCGCAAGGAATTAACAAGCTAATTTTAGACGAAGCTGTGGAACACAATACCATGGAAGTTAAAAACGAATTGAAATTAGCATATTCAAACACACAACCATTACATAAATCCATAGCATACACATATACACCTGTTATTAAGGGTTTAAGCGGTTTTGTTGATGAAACAAGTGAATTTCTGGACAAACACAATATTCCTAAGGACAAGTTACTGCATCAATTAACAGATGACGAATATGATACACTTAAACATGAATTAACATCTATCAATGAAGACATATTCGGTGAAATATATACTATTCCCAACATCAGAAGAGAATTGACTAACGTGGAAGAGTATGCTAACCTGTTGAATGCGTGTGGAAAAAACAAGGAATACACAGCAGCCATCAGTATTGAAATGGGAAAATACAAACAGATGGAATTTGCTCAATCTCTATTGTCCAAGTACAGTAGTAATATGCAAAATGGAATAGAATGGATTAAAAGGGAAGGCAGTATTCAGGAAGAAAACATACAATATATTTACACAGAGGACAAGGAACAAAAACAGATTGCTGCAGCTGTAAGCAGTATTGGTATTGAACTGGGCATATTGCCTGACAAACCTATATTGAGTCTGATGAAGATGGATAATTTAATTAAGGTATCTTCAAGAACCACGGACAATATGGTTGAAAAGGGAGTTAACTTGGGTGTGATTATGAACCAGGCATCAAACAACTTTAACGGTTCAGGTGGCGGTCATAATATTGCTGCAGGAGCAACCATACCATATGATCAGAAGGATAATTTTATTCATCTGGTAAATGAAATGGTAGAATATCAGATAAACAATTAATTTGAAGTGATAATTATGCAACTTACAAAATATGAAGAGGATATGTACAACGGTGAATATGGTGAAGGAAAGGCAGAATGTATGGAAATCCTTGTAAGTTTAGGTAAAATATATGATGCTGAAAAGATGGTTCCCATTACATCAGCACAGGTATCTGGAGTTTCATATAAGACAATTGGTGATGCCGGACTAGATTTTGTAGTTGATTTGGGAAAAAAGGCAGATGTTGAACTTGAAACCATGTTAAATCCTGCAGGAGTTGACATAGACAACTGGGAAGAACTTGGTTTCAGTGAAGAATTCACCAAAAAACAGATAGACATCATCAAGGGATATGAAAGTATAGGTGTTATGAGCACATGCACATGCACTCCATACCTTATTGGTAACACTCCACTTTTACATGAACACGTTTCATGGAGTGAATCATCAGCTGTATGTTATGTAAACAGTGTTATAGGAGCAAGAAGTAACAGGGAAGGAGGGCCTAGTGCATTACTGGCAGCAATTGTTGGCCGTACTCCTTACTATGGAAACCACATACTGGAAAACAGAAAAGCAGACATTGTTTTTGATGTTGACTATGATTTCTCTACAGAAACAGAAATAGGTGCCCTCGGTTATTATGTTGGCCAAATTGTTAACGATAAAAATCCATACTTCAAGTTAAACAACAACCCTGGACGTAACAACCTGAAAACTTTGGGTGCTGCACTGGCTTCAAGTGGAGCTGTAAGCATATATCATATAGAAAACGTGACACCTGAGGCAGAATTTGCCAGAAATCATGAAAACTTTGATGAACTTGAAGTAGTTGATGTGGATGAGAAAATCATCAAGGAATCATTGGAAGGATTAAGCACAACAGACAAAGTTCCTGACCTTGTATGTCTTGGTTGTCCTCACGCTTCAATTACAGAAATTGCCAAGGTTGCCAACCTAGTTAAGGGTAGAAAAATCAAGAAAGATCTGTGGATTTGCACATCCAAGGCAATTAAGGCAATCAGTAAACAGTGTGGATACCTGGATGTTATAGAGGCTGCAGGTGGAAAAATAGTATCCGATACATGTATGGTTGTTGCACCGGTAGAAGAGTTGGATTATGAAGTTATTGGTGTTAACTCAGCAAAAGCAGCAAATTATGTTCCTAACATGTGTAAATTAGACGTTGTATATGATACTGTTGAAAATCTGATTGATATGATCTGTTAGATTTAATATCTACAATAAACTCCTTTTTT
>DUHK01000024.1 GCA_013330915.1 Methanosphaera sp.
ATCTGTTTTTTCATGATGATAACATCCACCTTCACCTACAAATTCTGTTGCTCCTTTGATAAACTCTTCAATTAATATTTCATCATAATTTGATTGTGTGTTTAAATACACCGTTGTAATACCCTTTGTTAAATCGATTTCCTTTAATCTTAATAATTATTTTTTAATTTCTATATAAAAATGTCTAAAAAATAATATGAAAAAGCAAATAGATAATAATATCATGATATACGAAAATTTATTTTTAATTATAGAAATTGGAAATAAAATAAACGTATCAAAACCCAATATCAATAGTGCGCCCCATCCTTTAGGTCCTAAATTTTCATATTCCTCTGTTTTTTTAATTTTAATTTTCAATATATCCCTCCAAATCACAAGAAATATTAATTCTCCACTCCAATAATTTATCTTTTCTGTAAGTTTTAATTATATTCCGTGCAGAATTGAAACCATTCTGCTCAAAACTTGATTTGATAATTGTTTCTGCACAGTCTTTTATTGTTGTTTTAATTGCAAGTTTAGCAGCATTGCCAACAATTTTTAATTCAGGACCTCCCGCTGCTGCTAAAAGAACAGACGAACATCCTTCCATAAATATTTTAGGATTTTGCAAATCATCTAAAGAATTTGCACATGCTGCATTAAAACATAAAGCTTCTCCACTTATAATTAAAGCAGCACTTAATGGAGCAGAAGTTCCTCCAGAAGCTAAAAATAACATGAACCCCGCACTTATAAATGTACTTCCAGCACAATCTTCAACAAAATCCATTACTTCAGAATAAGGATCATCAAATAAATAATCATAAATCTCATCCATTGGTTTAATTATCTGAGCAAATATATCCCTAATAGAATTCAATAAATTTTCGGTTTTTTTATTGTAGCAACACCCTCCTTCACCTATTGTTCCATGTGCTCCCTTAAATGTTTCATCAATATCCAAAGTTTCATAGTTTGTTTCCGTGTTTAGGAATACCTTTACTATTCTTTAATTCCTCCATACTTTAATTATTAAAAAAATGCGTTATCGTTTTAAAAATTACTTAAAATAATGCTTTGTTGATTATTATTATTAAGTATATGGGTTATATTCTGGAAATAATTTTTATACATTGCCAAACAATAAAAATAGTTTTTAAGAATAATTTTTCTAATTCTTAATTTAGTATTATATATTATTGGATTTTTAATCGAAAATAACTATAATAAATGAGGAATAATGTTTATTTAGTTAGAAAATAAAAATATTGATAAAAAAATGATTATAAAAACATAGGGATATATATTATTGATTAAGCACGGTTTTCTACAGAACAAAATGTTAATTTTTAGATGATGTTGTATTTTTTGTTTAATGATTTGATTGTACCTGATGTACCAACTGTATGTACAACCAACCTGTTTTTCTTGAATTTGTAAATGGTGTTTAAGGCGGTAATCAATTCTGTTTCATATCCTCTTTGGCATTTAACTATTACATTATACTGGAATCTTTCATTATTTTCCACTTCCTTGGAATCCAGGATCCACAGGTTAATCTTGCTGGATTCTATTTCTCCATATAGGTTAATGATACTGTTCCATAACAGGCTGAATATGTCCTCTCTTTTAATGGGGGCACTGCTGTATATTTTCAGTCCTACATATCTCTTTTTTTCCCGTAATGTGGGAGGCAATATTTTTAATTTCATGTTATCAACTGATAGTTCCAAATATTTATTTTAGTCTTTTATAATTCTTACTCCTTGAACAATACTTTCCTTGTGGATAGTTATGTTTTCAATAATTTCTTCAGGATGTTTGCTTATGCATTTTCTAGCATAATCCATATCCATGTCGGTAAGCTGACTTAACAAAAGCATGGCTTTTGGGGATCTGACATCATAAAATGATCTGCTGCCACTGCTCAGGACGGTTCTGAAACCGTATTTTCCCTGTAACATCATCAATTGATTTAGCTGATTCAATATTTTTGCCTTAAAGTATCCTCTGTGCTGGAGGATATCTGTTAAATTTATGTTTACACTTATATTGTTTTCAACAAGCAGCTTTGAAAGAACGTGGTTGATTCCGCTGTTGCGTTTATGAAGATAAGGATGATTAATAATGTCTATCTGTGGTGTTTCACAGATTATTCTGTTGATTTTATCGTCTCCACCGTTTGCCATTATCAAATCAACTTTTTTATAAAAACGTTGGACCTCTTTTCTAAGTAGTTGGGGATTATTCTGGTTTATAACAATTCCATGGTACAAATCCAGTTTTGTAGATTCATTCAATTGTTTGAATGATTCCTCGATATTCTCTTTTTCATCGGAATATCTTTGTGAATTATAAAAAATACATGCACCCTTAAAATTAAACTTTTCCAGGGTTTCAATAACTTCTTCTTTTGGTGCAATATTAAAGTCATAAAAAATAGTCATATAATTAGTCCTAATGTAGTTTATAAAAAAAATTATAGTTATAGGAAGTCAAAGAGTTTTTTGGCAACTTCCGTTGCATTTTCTTTACTTACAGGATAACTAGCGATTTTGATTCTCACATGTATAGCATTGCCGGAACGAGTTAATTTAAGGATTTGCTCGTAAGCCAATTGTTTATCAAATCTAAGAAATAGATTTCCCTTTTCATCCATTCTACGATTCAATTCTTCCTTAATTGTAGTCTTATCTTCCTCGGATAAGTTATCGTTTAAAAATGCTATGATGTCTCTGTTAGTTCTTTTTTTGGTAATTTTATCAGTTAATACTACGATTTTATTACCAAAATGGTCTTCGCTTATACTTTTTTCTGGTAAAGAGTTTGAAAAGAGATAACCTATAGCGGTCATCACCTTTTCCTCGTCTTCGGTACCATAAACAAAAGTTCGATAGGAAATGTTATGAATCATCTATCTAACCTTTTCAGCACCTTTACCTTTATGACGTAATCCTCTTCCTTTTTTACCAGCACTGGTTAATCCACGGAATGCACGTCTTGTATGTTTTTTACTGCATATCCAGTTGATTTTGTTATCGTGTTGGATTTCAGGGCGTTGTGGATCAACTAAGATTACTTCATAGTATTTTGCTTTACCATCTTCCCAAACCCAGTATGAATTGAGTACTTCTAAGTTAGGATATTTACGTGCAACACGTTCTTCAGCCATTCTTTGAATGGATTTTGCACCTGAAATTTTGTTAACACCCATTCTTTTAGGATCTCTACCGTTAACAAATCTTGATTTTCTTCTTGATCCTCTTCTTACTCTAATTCTTGCAACAACATATCCTGTTTTTGCTTTGTAACCTAATTTTCGAGCTTTATCAATCCTTGTTGGTTTATCGATTCTGATAATAACAGGTTGTCTTCTCCATTTAGGTAATCTTTCTCTCATTAATTCTTTTACGTATGAATTACTTGGGTTTTTCCATGCTTCTTGCATATGTTTATACATATATACACCTCATTGTTCAGCCTTTAGGCCACATCCAATTTATTTTATTGTGTATTAAGGGATCATGTCCCTTAAATTAAAACTAATGTTATTTAATTTTTTAAAATTAGTTTTTTGTTTTATTACAGTCATTAAATTGGGAAGATGATTCCCTAATTTTCATATAATAGATATCAGATTATTTATGAAATATCATTATATAATCTATATACTATTGAATATTTGTTTATGTTAGTATATAATGTTGTTGTTTATTAAAGATGAAAAATAAATATTATCTTGAATCTTTTAGAAGGGTTGATTAAATGGAATTTTGTCCAAAATGTGGAAAGGTTTTAATGCCAAAGCATAATATTCTCCATTGTTATGCCTGTGGTTTTGAAAAAGTTATTTCCGAAGAAAGTAAAAAGGATTACGTTATAAAAGAGGATGTTTCCAATAAGCAAAATATCATAGTCACTGGTGATAATGTTAACACCATGCCCACAACCAAGGGGTTATGCTATAGGTGTCATAATCGAGAACTTGAATGGTGGATGGTTCAGACACGTAAATCTGATGAGGCCACAACAATATTTTACCGATGTACAAAATGCGGTAACACATGGAGACGTTAAATAATAATAAAAAAAAGTAAGGATTATTTTGAAAAACTTAAAGAGTACTTGTTGAAGGAATTCAGTACACTGTCCGAAGTTTTTCTTTGAATTTTTTCCAAGTTAGCTTGTTGTTTTTGAATTGTCTCTGTTATTCCCAATAATTCTTCGACTTTTTCAACATCTTCACTTTTACACATCCATCCGGTTGTGTTTCCTGCAACATTATCCAAGTTTTCAAATTTTTCAGGTGTATAATATTTGAAGTAGGTTTTAATTTTAGATTTTTGTTGTTCGTTGAGTGTCTGAGTTACTTGGTAATATTTGGTTGAGGTATTGCAGTCTAATGTTGAAAGTCTAAGTTTAAGCTCTTGTTCGTTATTATTCATCATACCATATGTTCTTATATCCTTACTATATAGTATACTTTTTGGTATTTATTTTGTCTATTTTTTAAACATTGTTTATCTATTGCAATATTTTACATAAAATGTTATAATTGATGTTTTTATTAAAATTGTCAATTAATTATAGGCATTTTTAATGTACTTTGAATTATTTTTATTTTGAAATGTCACTTTTTTGTTCTCAATTTTATGCTCTCATTTTTTCAAAATAATAGTAAATATTTTTTTATAATTTTTAAATAATTTTTTAAATCTCTATTGGGAAAAATAGAGAATTTGTATTAAAAATAATATTTTAAGTAATAAAAAAGGGTTTGGAGGTTAAGGATAAATAGTTGTTAATTAATCATAAAGGACCTTTATTTTCTCTGCCTTCACGAACACCAGTACCTGCTTCTTTTTTCATTTGTTCCGGTTTAAATAACATTTTGACGAGATTATCGGCGTGTTGTGTGGCTCTGTTGTATGCCAATTGTTTTAGATCGTTTTCATCATATCCTTCATCTTCATGTACGAAGACTTCTAAAATATGTGTATTGGTCATTAACTGGGCTTGAATTAGTCCGGTACTTGCTTCATGAGCGCAAAGCTTATCTATTTTTTCTCCACCAGGCATACCAAATGCCATTACGATATCGCAATTTTCTTCTTCAATCAGTTTTTTTGCTGCTACAGGTAAATCCTTTACTCCTGGAACGTAGGATTCAATGAATTTAACTCCTGTAACCTGTTTTTTAATCTGTTTTACGGCAGCACTGGCCATGTCGAATCTGGCAAATGTGGTGCTGCAAATTCCTATTCTTTTTGTCATTAATTAACAACTCTTAATATTTATAAAAATTTAACTTCTTTAACTTCAAATGATTTTTTAAGTCTTTCCAAATCAATACTACCTGTGTGGTACATTTCACCGGTAACCATGTCATTTACAATAACTTGTGCTGGTGCAAATACTTCTTTAGGTATTTTATAGAAATCTCCGTCTGCTTCTTCAAAGAATTCAAGGAAACTTTTTCCGTAATTTTCTGATGAGGATGATGGTAGGTTTGTTGCAAGTTCTTCTAAACTTTCACCTTCATCAGGTTCAATGTAGTAGTATGTTCTTCCACCGAAAATGATGGCATCATTGGTTTTACCCATGGCTTTTAAGTTGTCCGGATCAACAGGTGTTATTGGTGTAATTCCTGCAGCATACGTAATTTTTGTCACATCAAAGTCCATCACTTCATACATTTTATAGATTCCAACTTCCAAAGCACGACCGGAAATCTGGATGGAACCGACAAGTGATGCTGTAGGTGCTACAAGAATTGTCAGGTTTTCTGTTTTTACTCCACATTCATCTGCAATGTATTGTGCAACTTTTTCTGTAGGGAGTTTATTACTTTCTAAGGTTATTACTGCTATGTCAGAATCTTCTGTATAACCTGTTATTTTATAGATTTCATCATCTTTAAATTTATGTGTTTGTGCTGGACCTGATGCCATTGCAAAGTAGTCGTCAACTTTTATTCTCCATCCGGCTTTTTGTGAACCTAATGTGGTTAATGCAGGAAAATCTGTTTTGACTTTAACTGCAGGCATTGCCATAATGTCACTTAAGTCTCCTGGAATTGATATGCCCACATCACATATTCCACCTAAACAAACTTTTGTAAATAGTTCTCCACCTTTGATACTACCTTTGGCATTTACACCACAGTCAATTACCAAAGTTCCGTTTTCCAATGTTGATGCTATTAACTTAAGTTTGTCAGCATCTGCAACCATTTTATCCGCAATTTTCTTTGCAGCAATATTCATACTTTCGCTCATAAGATTTTCTCCTAAATAATAGTTTAATATTTATCAATATTAGTTTATAAGATATATTTTTCCCTAATATTTTATCATAACTTGTTATAACTTTTATTAATAATATATTTTATGTTATATCACTAAAATAAAAAAATTACCATTTCTTTAATATTTCCCTGCATTTGTCCCAGTCATGCTCATATATATGTAGACTCATGGCATGATGAACCATATTCGTTAGTTTGGTATTGGTATTTTCTGCAACATAATAACCAACTTCCCTAATACCAAAAAGATTTGGAAAAGTGGCACCGCCACAGTCATTGCTTCTGAAGAAATCCGTCATGAATAACTTATCGTCACGGATTAAAAAGGCAATCTCCTGAAGGCAAGGGATTTCATCCACTTTATTATCCTGGATAGGATCAATAGTGATGGCAATTGCACGACGTGATTCTCTGCAATTATTTAATTTTTCAATACATGTATCTATCTGGTCTATATCAAAGTATTGTCTTAATCTGTTACCATAGGTGTAAACGAATCCCTGATCGTTATTCGGGTCCAGTAATTCCTTTTTATATGTTTCCAACCTATCATCATGCCATGGTGAACATTCTGGAATTGTGTCATCATCGGGATTTGTAATTTCAATCATGACGTTTTGTAATTCTTTAGTTAAACTTCCTCGTTCATCCCTAACCTCATGACCTTCCTGCATGATTTTTTTTACACAGGTTAGCCACGCATTAGCAATATTGTTTGTACGAATAAATTTTGCCATTTATAATCCTTCCATTTTAATTTTTTTCAAAATATCAAGCTTTCCTTTACTAATTTCACTAGGTAACATTCTCATACCGCAATCCGGATCAATAATTATATTGTCCTTCTTAATAATCTTTTTAACATCTTCAACAGTTTTTCGGGCATCTTCCATCTTGTCAACACTTTCCATTCTTGTATTAACACAACCGATTCCAATCATTTTACCAGAAGTAGAATTCCATTCCTTTTCAAGGGTTTTGATGTTTTGGGACATTCCCGAAAATTCAAAATCTAAAATGTCAACATTAAACTTCAACAAATCAGACATGACATCTTTTAAATCTCCACAAACATGTAAAATTACTGGAATATCCAATTCTTCACTAATTGATTCAACAGCATTTTTTGAAACGTTTATGTCTTCAGCACCTGTGGAAATAAATGGTTCATCTATTTGTATGGCACAAGCGCCTGCCTTTTGTAACTCTCTGGCTTCAACAAGTAATGCCTTTGATATGTCATAAATAGCGTTTTTTTTCTCGGAATAGAAGTTTTCTATTAGTGATGAATGAATGAGCGTGGTAGGTCCTGTAATAATTCCTTTAACTCCCTTGTTTTCATGATTGAAAATATCTTCTAAACTGGCATTTAATCTAAATTTATCATCTAAAGATTTTGCAGTTTTAAAAGCCAGTTGAAAGTCCTTAACAGAGATAGGATGGGCGGCTGGCGTAATTTTTCCCTTAATATATGCAGTGTTGTCTTCAATTTTAAATCCATTAATCTTGCTTGCAAAAATTTTTACCATATCACCACGAACTTGACCATCACATATTATATCAATATCAGAATCAACAAAAGCTTTAACTGAATTGATGATTGATTTTTTAAATGGATCAAATAAACCTAAAGATTTGGTGATTTTTTCATTAAAGCCGTCTGCTTTAAAACTATTGGTTGGATAACTACCAACTACTGTTGTGATAATACTCATCTTTTCCTTCCTATAAAGTATGTTAAAAAAGTTTCTATTAATAGTTATGTTAAAAAAAATTATTATATTTATATAAAAAAATAAGTTGAAGGTGGTTAATTATCTTTTTGTAGTAACAACATTTGCTAACACCATGGCACTTATGAATAAATAAGTTACCAGTGCGGAACCGTTTATTGTCCTTGTGATGATGAATAATCCCAGTACGGTTTGTGCTATAAATGCTGATAATGAACCTGTCAGTAACGCCTCACGACCAAGATACTTCTTGTTTCCACGTTCACGTTGTTGTCTGTACTTGTTAAGAACTTTAACTCCGATGAGTATCACTGCAATTATCCATATGACCATAACGATTAGGAAAATGTAACCGAAATCGAATCCGTATCCGAAAATTCCTGGTAAGAAGTAATCTATAACGTCCTTTTTTGTTACGAGTATACCATAGAATAATGGAAGTGGCAATCCAAACAATGTAACGAAAGTTAAAGGTAATGATATGTATCCGTCACCATTTCCTATACCTGAATTACCCCAGTATGTTGCATTTGCTGTGTGTCCGAAGAGATTCGTATTTTGAATCACTAATTTAACACTTGATAATTGGTTATTACTCATACGATCAATTCTTGCAAGAGGACTTATAATTTCCATTCCTAATAATTGAGATAGTCCTTCCATTAATGCAAAGACCAGGATTAAACCGATAACTAAGAGTAATATGCTACGTACATTCAGGTATGAACGTTCTCTTTTGAAATTTTTACTAATTATTAAGAATCCTGCTATTAAACCAATAGCCCACATAATTAAGAAATCACGGTGAACGATTGCTCCGAAAAGAGTAATACCAGCAGTAATTAACATTACTAATAATTTTATATTTGAAGTTTTAGATCCTTGGTCTTCTATCACGGGTATTATCGACCACGACGTTACCACAACCAGTATAGCTAAAGGACCATACGGGTGAGTAAATTCGTGATGATTAAACATAGGCAGAATAAGACAAGCTGCATCTATACCGAATAGGACCGTTATTCCCACACCTAATATCAATGATAGAACAAATACTAAACTGAAATTTAGTGGGATGAAATTTAATAATAGTAAAACCCCGATGTGTATCAGAATAGCAAATTCTAAAATTAACATTAAGTGACTTGAAGCTATTAATCCCATGTTTCATCTGTCCTTAATATTTTTTTATTATATTTTTTTATTATTCAAAGATTAAATTATCTTCAAATTTATTAACTATATTTATATTAATAGTTGATATTATTAAAATTCTTTGGTATGGTAAAAAAAGTAATTGCTTGTTATGGAATTAGTATAGGTAAAATATATTAATCATAAACACATATAATTAATATATACAATGGGCTAGTAGCTCAGCTTGGTAGAGTGTCGCCTTGGCATGGCGGAGGCCTCGGGTTCAAATCTCGACTAGTCCACTATTCTTTTTTATTATGATATTCATCATAAGTTCGATATATTTGATTTACAATTAATTCTATTAAGTTATCTGTTTTTAAATTAATATCTTCATGATTTTTATATAATAATTCTTTGGATAAACTTATAATTTCATCTAATTGTGTTGACCGTTTCATTAGACCTTTATTTATATAATATGTGTCTACAGATAACTGTTTTCCAGGATAACAGGATATGACTGGCGTACCTAACAACGCTGCCTCTCTATTCATTGTTCCCCCGGCTCCAATTACCAAATCCGCTTTTTTCATTAGACTGAATGTATCCACGGGTGTTTGAATGATGTGAACATTTTCAATGTCTTTAAATAATTCTCCCTGGGTCTTAAAACGTGGAATAATTAAGATATCAGCATCATCCTTGAGTGCCTCGACGATAGGTGTTAAAACAGATTTTGTACAATCCG
>DUHK01000098.1 GCA_013330915.1 Methanosphaera sp.
GGAACCTTTTTCTTCTTCCAGTTTCTTGATAATCTCTTCTACTCTTGAAGTTACTTTTTTACTTTCCTCTTCAAGAATCATTTCTGATTTGGTAATTAAGTCTTCTTCTGGAAGTCCTGTCAGGTAAACACTGTCAACAACATTTAATACAACAATCTCAGCATCTTCAAATTCTGCGATTGTCAGTGCATGTGCTATTGCCCTTTCTGAATTTTTTGAACCGTCTGTAGGTAATAATATCTTACTGTACATAATTTGCCTCCCTAATTGTATAATTTTTTCAACGGATACTTAAGATTATATTAATTACATTTAATATTATTATGGTATATTTTTTCTTTATAAAAAGAGAGGTTCATATTTTAAAAAATTCCCGAAAACAATAAATTTTGAACATTTGAAGTACATATCATACTATTTTTTATAAAATTTCAAAAGCGCATTTATAAAACACAATTTTATGGGTGATTATTTAGTTTGAATTATCATCAAACCATCGAATATTCACGTTTATTTTTAATTTAAACAGGATTAAAAGTTGTGTTTCAATCACTAAAATACTTAATTCTAACAAAAAAAACACAATTAATATCAATTTTTTTCATGATTCAAATGTTATGTGGTTTGTATGTAGTGATCTAATATTTTAAAAAATTTATATTTACAAAAAAAATTATATCAAAAAGTGATATATAGGTTAAACTGATTAGTGTGCTGATAAAAAAATATGGGCTGATTTGATGATTTTAAAAACAAATTGGTATGGTTTGCTTACTCTGTTATGAATGGTCATTTGATAAATATTTATGGTATATTAAGTTCAAACTATAATTATAACTAGATAATCAATCATTTCTCGTTTAATATTACAAATTAATAAAATATATTAAAATGAAACATAAAACTAAACGATTTAATAAGGATTTTGGATTTTTTTTTAATATGTTTATTTATCCACTCTTTTTGTTGGAACGTTTAATGATTAGATAGTTATCCATGTTGTTTTAGTACCGAAACAATATGGGGTAAAATATTAAAAAATGTTTTTTAAGGAGTCAACATGAAATTTAATAAGAAATATTGTCTCTTATTTCTTATGACACTTCTTGTTCTACTCTTGGGTGCAGGAATGGTTTCTGCATCTGAAGCAGGCGATAATGTCGAAGTAATAAAAGACAATAACGGATTATCCGCACCCGTCAATTATGATGTGGATAAAGTGGTACAACCTGATTACAAATCAGGGGCAAACGTAGAAAAAACAAGCACAATTGATAAATATTCACAAGATTTAACAGAAAACTCATTTGTTAACCAGACAGAAACAAATGTCAATAATCAAAATACTAGTACAGCTAATCAAGGTGCAAAAATTGTTTATGGTTCAGCAACTGATGGAAAACTAATTAACCTTGCTGATTTAACAAGATTAAATCTGCAAGAATCACAGGATGTGACAACAAACATTTCTGTTATAGATTTTAACTTGAACAATCCAGGCAATGCTTTGGAAAATTCAATAATCAATCAAATGACAGACACATCCAAATTAACTGCTAATGATTTAACATCAGATGAAAATATGACTCCTATTTTCACAGAAGTTGAAATCAACGACAATCCAAATAATGTTATTACAAAAACATCACAAAATAATCTAAAGACAGCTGATGGAGATTTGCCTGAGAAAATCAGGGCAAATGTAACGGAAGTATTTGATGACTTTGACAATAAATATAATTCACGTGTAACATCTGGTTATTATACATATAGTTTCTATAGGAATAATACAAGTCTTTACACGCCAATCTACATATACCATACATCAAATATTACCACCAATAAAACGGCATTGCTGGATAAATATAATGCCAATGGTGTGGAATATACGAGAATAAGGCTTGTTCTTCCATCATCCAGACCTACAGGTTACTTGCCTTCAGTTGCAACAAACTCAACAAGAGTTTATGAAGAAACAGTTGATGGTGTAACCTATAAAGTTACGGAATATAATTATGTGGTAACATATAAATTGCAGAACATTACATTATCCGTATATAAAAACTGGAATGACAGCAACGATAACGACAAGTTAAGACCTGCAGAATATACGTATAACGTATATGCTAATGATGTATTGAACGGAACGTATACTCTTCCAAAGAGTACAACTACCAAAACTTTTAATAATGTTCCTGTGTATAATGAGACTACCGGGGAAGAAATAGTTTATAGGGTTGAAGAAGTAAATGTTCCTGAAAATTATACGGTAAGCTATGCAAATTATACGATAAGTGCAAGAAATCTTCGTTGGAACATAACAAACTTCCATAATGTCAATAGAGTTTTCTTTAATGTTTCCATGGTATGGGATGATAATAATGATCAAGACGGTTTGAGGGGTACTAGTTATCAGCTGGTATATATCAGAAACAATAACATTACCAGCGGACAAACAAGTCTCAGACTTCAACCATCCGGAGATTGGTTTAACAGTACAAATAAGACCAGATTAGTTAGCGGTGTTGAAGCAAACTACAACTTATATTATGCTGGTAAATCAAGGTATAATACCACCATTACCAATACAACTGAAATACTTGAATCTGGAGATGTATTGGTTAACTATATAATAACCAATAAACACATTCCTGAAACAATTAATTTCACTGTTCAAAAGGTATGGAATGATTATGGTAACAAGGAAAATCTAAGACCTGAACAAATCACCATTAACCTCTTAGCTAATGGTGAAACAATACGTAGTGTTGTTTTAAATGATGAAAATGAATGGTATTATGATTTTGGTGAATTTGATGTATGCTCTGCCGGTAAGAGAATCAGTTACACCTTTAGTGAAGACGGTGTTCCTGAAATGTATACTTCTTCCATTTCATCCTCTGGTGGTCGTTATACAATAACTAACAGTTATTATACTGAAGTAAACCTAACAGTTAACTGGGATGATAACGATAATCAGGGAGATACCCGGCCAATAAATCTGGCCTTTTATCTTAAGGCAAATGATGAAGATTATGCAATGATGTATTTATCTGATTTAAACAACTGGAAATATACCTTCAAACGTTTACCAATATATAATGAAGAAGGAAATAAAATAGTTTACTCTGTTGAACAAACTAATCTTCCAAATTTCTATGTTGAAGAACTGGAAGTGGAAGGCCATAATTTCAACTTTACCAATAAGTTTATTTCCGTAATTTCTATGAACATATCCAAAAACTGGTCTGATTTTGATGACTTTGATGGACTTAGACCGGATGAACTGGAAGTTCAAATATTGGCAAATGGTGAAGTGTATAAGACAGTCACATTGAATGCTCAGAACAATTGGACATGTGAAGTAACTCAATTACCTAAGTACATTAACGGAACTAGGGTTACGTACACAGTTAATGAAACTGTTCCTTTTGGATACGTGGAAGAATATGATGTTATTTCCAAGGAAATTAAATTAGAAGATAAAGTTGAAATAAACTTTGAATTGTACTCATTAACCTCTGAAGTCGCAACATATAAAGTTTATGTTACCAACATGACCAGGGATGTTGTAACAGAGGGTAATATTGTAATCAAAGATTCCGATGGAACTGTTATCATGGATAGCTCATTGGCTGATGGTTTTGTCACTTTCACAAAACCAACAGTGGATATTGAACTGGGAAGATATACGTATAATGATAGTATTGGAGAATATGTGTTCATACCATATACTGCTAAAACAATTGAAAAATTCAATATCAGCGTTTATTATGGTGGAAACAATAAATATGAAGCAAATGAAACCAAATTTACGGATGAAGATGTTTATACATATTATACTTTAGGTAGTAAAACAGGAAATCCGTTTGATATGGATGGAGTTTGGTCATATTGTTTGAACTACACAGAAAAAGATCCAATGCAGAATTTCATATATCTAGCTAATCAAACTCCTGTCGCTATGCCATATTATAAGTATGCATTAACCAATGAAACGATTTTAAATCAAAAGGATGGATCTAATGTTGTGGAATATCTTAAAACTTTGATTTACAATCATATGTACGATACTGTAAACTTTACACAGTCTTCCCATTATCTTAGTTATGCATCTTTAAATAATGTGTTCTATATTTATCTTGGTGAGAATAATTTTGATCAATTCGGTAGAATCCATTATCTTGACCCTCAATCATGGGAGGATTGGTGGGTGTCTCCTAAAAATCGGGCAGTACTGGCCGAAACGAATGAATTGGTTGCAACAGGAAACAGTGCACCTAATCATGGAATAGTAAAAACCACCTCTGAAGGTATATGGGTATACCAGTTTTACTTGCTGCATAGGGCCATTATCGGTACAAACTTTTTCCAGGACATGCTTGGTATAGAATACAGGTTCATTCCAAATGAAGTGGAATACACTGCTAAAATTAATAACATTCACGTTCCTCAAAAAGTTAACATAACTGTTAACAAAAAATGGGATGATTCAGACAACAAAGATGGTTTAAGACCTGAAAATATCACTCTTGTTCTTAAATCAAACGGAGTTGAATTAGAAACCATTTTATTAGGTGAATTTAATAACTGGACATACAGCGTTAAAGATTTACCTAAATATGCTGAAGGTTCTTTAGTAAACTATACTATTGAAGAATTAAATGTTCCTGATGGTTATAACGTATCTTATTCAACAATGATTCGTAACGATTCATATATTGATACATTCATACATGTTGAATTAGTTTCTGTTGAAGGAAATGAAAGTACTTACAAAGTTTACATAACTAACAGCAGTAACGAAGTTATTCGTGGTGAAATCGATATATTTGACAGTACTGGTGAAAGAATTGCTTTTGGTGGATTATATGATGGTTACTACAACTTAGTATGGCCAACAAATAAAACATTCAATGTAAAAATCATTTATGCAGCAAATGGCAAATATAGGGAAAGTGAAAAAACATTCACTCAAGACGATCTTGAAGTTTCAGGTGAAAAAGAAGAGATCTCACTTACTGATTTAACATTCACAGCTGTTAACACACACATTCCAAAAGTCATCAACTTCACAATAAGTAAAATTTGGAATGATACTGATAATAATGATGGTTTAAGACCAGTAAATATTACAGTTCAACTTTTAGCTAACGGTGAAGAATATGGTGAACAAATAGTCTTGAACCAATCAAATAACTGGACTAACACATTTGAGAATTTACCTGAATACATCAATGGTAAAATAGTTGATTATTCAATTAAAGAAATAGTTATTTCCGACGATTATAATGTGACATATGGTACTGTTGATGAAGACACTCAACATAAAGTTGAAGTTAACACAATTCTTGAAATAGTGGATGTGGATGAAACTGAAAGTGGTATTGAAGGTACATTTGCAATAAGAGTTAAAGATCAATTTAAACAGCCAGTAACTCAAGGTAATGTTGTTGTTTATGATAATGGTGGAAATGTTGTTGTTAACACAACAGTTACAAATGGAACAGTTATTGTTACACTTCCAGTAGACTTATCTGAAAACGGTAAGTATCCTGAAAGTTATCCTATGTTACCTGAATTGTTATATAATTATACAATAGTATATGAAGAAAATGATAAATATCTTGGAAGCAATTCAAGTTTCACGTTAAGTGATGTTATCACTCACTTAGGTGGAAATCAATATGAACCACCATGGAAGTTAACTGACGGATCATGGGTATATTGTATGCAACCTCACAAATATGGAACACCTAATGATTATACTATGAATTACGTGCCAGTACCATTTAACACCAGGTTTATCAATAGAATAACAGGTGAAGATGTCACTGATTACGTGTTAACATTCGTATATAATCACATGAATGATTTAGAGAATTTCACAGAAGTGGAAGAAGGTAGTGGAATTGCTAACTTCCAAATCCAAAGAGCTATTGAAATAATGTGTGGACATTGGAACATGGTTCCAGATTTCAGACATATTGATCATTCAGCAAGCTGTAATCCATTTACTAAATCAGGACACAAATTAAGTTATTATATATCCGAAGCAGTAGACCTTGTTGAAAATGGTCAGGCAGTTCAAGTAAGAGGTATTAAAAACGTAACCTCTGAAGGAGTATGGATGTATGAATTCTCAGAATATAAACCATAC
>DUHK01000121.1 GCA_013330915.1 Methanosphaera sp.
AGCAACTGTTGATGCGCTGTTAATGAGACCGTCAACTGCAATAACTCTGATATCAGTACCAGGAAGTTTATATTCATTTTCACCGTTTGCTGGGTCATAGTGGAAAAGATTTGCTGCTACAAGGTCTTGCATAAACTCTCTGTAAAGTGGAGTACCAACAAGGATTACAGGATTTTTAACATTTACTGGAATTTTAGCTGCAACTTCTTTGATAAAGTCATAAGCAGATGTACCAGCAACTGAATTTACTTTAACTGTGTCTGTTTCTGCTGAAAGAATAGGAACAATACCTTCAAAAGAAGCACCCTGACCGTCACCGAAATAAAGCATGTGTTCAATCTGTTCATTTACTGAATCAAGAATTTGTTTAGTCCATTTTTCTTCAAATGGAAGGGTTTCCATACCTGCTGCTACTTTAACTTCATACTGTGCATAGGTTTGAAGCAATTTCTTGTCACAGAAAGCCATATTAACCTCAAGTGCTTTTGGAGTAAGGGTTCTTTGTGTAAATTCTGTAGTACCTTTTTCATCCCAACCACAAGAAAGTTCACCAAATACCACGTTTGTATCCATGATATTAAGAGTAGTAGGGCCTTTTACATCTGTCATAAGATTAAATGCTCTACGAGATTTACCGTCAAGCATAGCCTTTGAAAGTAATTCACTTTTGTGTTCTTCAACATATTGGCTTAAACCAGTTACAATTGGATTAGTTGTTGCCATAATTAATACAATTTATTTTAATTTTTTATTATTATTATTTTCATTTTATTTTAAAATATATTTAATAAAAAAATTGTTTAATAATTAA
Source organism: Methanosphaera sp. (assembly GCA_013330915.1). Lineage (GTDB taxonomy): Archaea > Methanobacteriota > Methanobacteria > Methanobacteriales > Methanobacteriaceae > Methanosphaera > Methanosphaera sp11921u. The sequence goes on from DUHK01000121.1 coordinate 812, forward strand.
ATAAATTGTATTCTTGTAAAAAGGAAAAATATTATGGAAATATGGAAATCAGTATATTACATTTATTCAAATGGTAAAAAAATAGATTTTAGTGGATTATATGAAATTTCAAATACATTAAAACTAAAATATTTAAACTATAAAGGCAGTAAAGGAACAGAAAAAATAGTTGACTTAAATAATATTAATCAAAAAGAAAGATATTATGTAATAAGTCTCTGTAAAGAAGGAAAAGTTTATAGTTGTAGAATACACCGTTTAGTGTTATCTTCATTTTATCCTGATACAACTAACTATAAATATATAGACCACATAGATGGAAATACACATAATAATAATTTATCCAATTTAAGATTTTGTAGTGCAAGTGAAAATATTAATAACCCTGTGAGAATTAATAAAATACATAAATCTACATTATGTAAGCCTGTTATTCAAATGAATTTAAATCATAGTGTTATTAAAATATGGAGAAGCACAAATGAAATAGAAAGAGAATTAAATTATAATCATGTATCAATAGTTAACTGTTGTAACGGTAAATATAAAACTGCTTATGGTTATATATGGAAATACAAAAAAGAGACGGCCTAAACCGTCTCTTTAATTTATATATAGTTTAATTAGCCGTTTAAGTGACTAAATAATTTTGCTGCTTTATTAGCCTTTGTTTCTTTTTTGTTGACTGCATCAAATTCTTCTACGATAGGTTCAACTGCTGGAACATTATTTAATTTTGCAAGTTCATTTTTAATTGAAGCGATTTCGTTTTGAAGTTCAACAATTGTAGTTTCAAGTCTTTCTATACGTTCATCTTTTTCGTCTCTCTCATCTTCTTTTGGTTCATCAGGATTTTCTACTGGAATTTCATCAGGTTTTGGTTCTTCCGTTGTTTCATCTGAATATTGTTCTTCAACTACTGTAGGTTCTTCAACAGGTTTTTCATTAACAGGAACATATTCTGATTTAACTTCTTCTGGGTCACCAGCAACTGCATCTTCACCGTCCCATGTAATAGGGAATCTGTAATGTTTATAATCGGCTGTTTCATCAACCCAAACTTCAACAATAGCATATTCATCTGATGCTTCAACAAGCCAACAATCAAAACCTTTTGCTCTGATAGCAGTAATTATTTTATTTTCTTTTTCCTGATAAGTTTCTTCAAAAATTTCTTTCATTTTATTGAATTTCTGTTTTGAAGCAGAAACTTCTACGGTTTCTTCAATTTCAGGTTCTTCTTTTTCTCTGATTTCACTAACTTTACCGTCAACTACAACGATAGTTTTTTCATCAACGATATATTCACCGTCTCCAGCGATAACTTTAGTTTCATCTTCACCGTCAACATAAACTTCAACACCTACTGCAAGTTCATCTTCACCTTCCCAGTAAAGATTTCCTTTATCTGTTGAGATTTCACCGAATTTCATAAGGGATTTCATAAATTTTGTGAGTTTTGACATATTTTTTTTGTTTATTTTATTATTATTCATTTTTTCAACGGTAAATAACCCTTCTAATGAAAAACCATTTAAAACGTCACCATTTTTGATTTCATCCCACAGGTTTTCATCCTCAACATGAAAAGTTGCAAGCAAACTACCATCTGGAATATCTTCAATAAATGAAGGATTTATACCTTTTGAACTATCTTTTATATACAACTCCATCATAGAAATACCAGTAATTAATTCTCCGTCATGTTGCAAGTCAACTCTGTTTTGAAAACCATCTTTTAAGAGTTTATTTGCCATTTTTTCTATTGTTTCCTTGGAGTAAGTAATATAATACTCATAATCACCGTTTCTTCTATATATTGGAGTATCTGCAAGCATTACAACACCTGTTATATTTCGTTTTTCCTCACTTTCAATTGAAAATTTCATTTGCTGTTTCTGGTCTTTCTTAAAACAAACAAAATTCTTTTCAACGGCTGGAAAATCAACAAGTGAGATGGCAAAAATACCATCTGTTTCATCTTCTATCTTTGCTTGATATATTTCTAAACCGTCATATAACATAATTATTAAAATTTCTAAAAAATATATTTTATAATTAATTTGTTTAGTCTGTTATCGTTATCCATATTTCTTGGCCATTATCGTCTGCTTCCTTTAAGATTTCATATAGTTTTTTGAAAGTTTTTGTGGAATTGATAACAGCACCTTTCTTTTTATTTTCTCCAACTAAAATACAACCGTCAGTATCTTTATTTGTGTTTCCGATGTGAATTAAAACCCCTTCAAAACAAGGAACATTTATAAGTCTTGGAAGATAACCTTTACAAAACTCATATTGTTTATATTTAGAAAATTTACTGGATTTCTGTTTTAAGGTAACTTTATAAGTTCCATAAGGGATGGCTGTTTTTCCGAAAATTTTAACTTCATTTATCCATTCTTTCCCTTGGCCTTGATAAAGTTTTCTGTCAGTATCTTCTAATGTGT
>DUHK01000037.1 GCA_013330915.1 Methanosphaera sp.
TTCATATATTGTCATTGCTTATGTTATTTAATATGCTCTTGATATTTTCTATGTATTTTTAAGTGTTAAATGTACAGTTTATTATTACCGTATTATCAAAAAAATATATTATTATTATGAATTTTTTCCAACATTATTTTGTAAAAATTTTATTGAATAGGTTGTATTTATTAAAATTCATGTATTCACTATGATATTTTTTAGTCTTAAAATTAACAAAAAAATATATAATTATATGATTATTGGAGCAATATTTAAATAGAATATAAACATATATAGAATATAAAGACAAATTCATAGTGAGGTGAAAAGTATGGCAGAATTACCTATTGCACCAGTAAAAAGATTACTCAAAAATGCAGGTGCAGCAAGAATCAGTGATAGCGCAGCTGAAGCACTTGCAGCTTATTTAGAAGAATATGGAGAAGAAATTGCTGCAGATGCTACCAAACTCGCAAAACACGCTGGTAGAAAAACTGTTAAAGCAGAAGATATTAAATTAGCATTATAATTTTTTATCTTTACTTTTTCTTTTCTGTTTTCAGATATTATTCTATTTTTATTGTCTATTTCTATTTTTAAGTTTTTAAAAAATTATTTTTCATTACCTATTTTATTAAAAGTTTATATACTATGTTCTATAAAGTAGTTATTAGAAATTTAATGATTAAAAAAATTCAATAATGTACAAATTCATACATCGTATTCAAGGGAGTGATATTATGGATTATAAAATAGAACTATCATCAGAAGACGTGCCAAAAAAATGGTATAATATCAATGCAGATTTGCCGGTGGAACTGCCAGCACCAAAAAACAGCGAAGGCAAAGATCAGTTGTCAACACTGCCGGACATATTTGTGGGAGAATGTCTAAAACAGGAAATGACTACTGACAGATACGTATCAATACCAAACGAAGTAAGGGAATTATACCAAAGATTAGGCAGACCAACACCGCTATGCAGGGCAAAAGGACTGGAAGAAAAACTAAACACTCCTGCAAAAATCTACTACAAAAGAGAAGACTCATCACCAACAGGAAGTCATAAACTCAACAGTGCAATAGCACAGGCATACTATGCAAAAAAAGAGGGAGTTGAAAGACTAACAACAGAAACCGGTGCAGGACAATGGGGAACAGCATTATCATTAGCTGCATCATTAATGGATTTGGAAGCAACAGTATACATGGTAAAAGTATCATTTAACCAGAAACCATTCAGAAAAACCATCATGCAACTATACGACGGAAACGTATACGCATCCCCAAGTACAAATACGGAAGTAGGAAGAAAAATCCTGGAAGAAACACCAGATCATCCTGGATCACTTGGTATAGCAATATCCGAAGCTGTTGAAGATGCATTACAGGACGAAAAAGTAAAATACACTCTGGGAAGTGTACTAAACCACGTAATATTACATCAAACAGTAATCGGACAGGAAATCAAAACACAACTGGAAATAGCAGAAGAAGAACCTGACACAATGATAGCATGTGTTGGAGGAGGAAGTAACTTCGGTGGAGCATTATTCCCATTCCTGAAGGATAAACTCGACGGAAACTCAGATGTTGAATTCCTTGCAGCAGAACCTGCATCATGCCCATCATTAAGTGAAGGAGAATACAGATACGACTTCGGAGATCAGGTAGGATTCACACCATTATTCAAGATGTTCACATTAGGACATGACTTCGTAGCACCATCAGTACATGCAGGTGGACTAAGATATCATGGAATGAACGCACAAGTATCCCTACTTAAAAATGAAGGATACATAACTCCTAGAACAGCAAAACAAACAGACATATTTGCTGCAGGAAAAATGTTTGCACAATGTGAAGGAATTGTTCCGGCACCAGAAACATGTCACGCACTAAAAGTTGCAATTGACGAAGCACAAAAATGCAAACAAACAGGAGAAGAAAAAACAATCGTAGTAAACTTCTCAGGTCATGGATTACTGGATTTCAAAGGATATGAAAGTTTCCTTGATGGAACTCTAGAAGCATAATAAAATGACTAATATAAATCACCAAATCACCCCCACTTCTTATTTTTTCTAATATTCTTTTTAAAAACAAATTTAAGCATTGCAAAATTACAAATAATCCATTTGACATAATATCATTAGGTGAAATTATGGTCAATAACATTAAAATCAGAGGAGCCAAAGTACACAATCTTAAAAACATAGATGTTGACATACCACTTGGAAAAATAGTGGCAATAGCAGGAGTGTCAGGAAGTGGAAAATCATCCCTGGCATTGGGAATATTATATGCGGAAGGTTCAAGAAGATACCTGGAAGCACTCTCAACATACACAAGAAGACGGATAACACAAGTGGAAAAGGCAAAAGTTGACCTGATTGAACATGTGCCGGCTGCTCTGGCATTACACCAAAGACCAAACATACCTGGAATAAGAAGTACCTTCGGAACATCAACGGAACTGTTAAACTCTCTAAGATTATTATATTCCAGGTGTGGAAATTATATATGTCCCAACGGGCATGTTGTGGAAGCAAGCATAAACGTGTCAAGGGAACTGCCAATAAAATGCACACAATGTGGTGAGGAATTCTATGGATTAGGGGCAGAGGAATATGCATTTAATTCCGACGGTGCCTGTCCGAAATGTTCAGGAACAGGAATTATGAGGGATGTGAATGTGGATTCACTTGTACCTGATGAAACATTATCCCTTGAAGAGGGGGCAGTTGAATCATGGAAAATGTTCGGAATATCATGGATGTATCTTATGGCAGGGGAACTGGGAGTTAGAACAGACATTCCATTCAGGGACCTGACAGATGAAGAAAAAGACATAGTATACCATGGGGATGCGGTCAAAAGATATATAGCAATTCCATCCAAAAACGGAAAGTTATTTGACCTCAACTGTGAATACAGAAACGCAATAAACTCAGTTAAGGAAGCCCTTAAAAAAGCAAAATCCGAGAAAGGACTTACTAGAATAAACAAGTACCTTCAAATAAAGGAATGTGACGAATGTCATGGTTCCAGAATAAATAAAAGAGCTAATTCAACCCTGTTAAACAACATCAACATCACAGAAGCATCCAACAAAACCCTATCTGAATTGGTGGAATGGCTGGATATCAGCATCCAACAATTGCCACAGGAAGTTAAATCAATGGCACAACCAATATACGAGGAATTCATGGATAATGCAAGCAGCCTGATGGAACTTGGTTTGGGTTACATCACACTAAGCAGACCAAGTTCAACACTATCAACCGGAGAATTACAGAGGGTACAGCTTGCAAGAACAATAAGAAATCAAACCACGGGAGTTCTATATGTACTTGACGAACCGTCAATAGGTTTACATCCATCCAATGTCGACGGATTGATTCACGTAATGAATGAATTGATTGAAAACGGAAACAGCGTAATACTTGTAGACCATGATACCAGAATACTGGAAGTTGCAGATTATCTTATAGAAATAGGACCATCATCAGGGGTGGATGGAGGAAACATCATAGCTCAGGGAAGTATTGACCAGATAAAAAAGGATCCAAATTCAATAATAGGCAAATACCTTTCCCATGAAGAAAACATACTTGTACGAAAAATAGTTCCCAAAGAAAAATTATATGATGAAGGAACAATATTTCTCTCAACAAATCCACTACACACAGTAAAGGATCTGGAACTGAATATTCCTAAGGGAAGATTCACTGTAATTACAGGTGTGTCCGGAAGTGGAAAAACAACATTAATACTGGAAAGTTTATATCCTGCAATTAAAAACACTATTGATGATGAAAAATTGCCTCAGCACATCAATTCAATCGACAGGGATGAAATTAACAGGGTGCATCTGATAGATGCCAGTCCAATCGGAAAGAATGTCAGAAGTACAGTTGCAACATACAGTGGAATTCTTACAGACATAAGAAAATTATATGCAAACCTTGATGAATCCAAGCAAAGAAACTACACTTTAAAAGACTTTTCATACAATACCGGAAAATTAAGATGTCCAACGTGTAACGGTACAGGTCAAATAAGCATGGATGTACAGTTTTTACCTGATGTTGAAATAGAATGTCCCGACTGTGAAGGTCTGAGATTTTCAAAGGAATCGGAAAACATCAAATACGATGGATTTTCCATAAAAGATCTCATGGCATTGACAATAGATGAGGCAATAGGAGTTTTCCTACATAACACCAAAATAGAAAAGAAATTAACCACACTCTCTGACATGGGATTGGGTTATCTAACACTTGGTGAATCAACACCTGCATTATCGGGTGGTGAAGCCCAAAGACTTAAGCTTTCATCACATATCGGAAAGAACCAGAAAAATTCACTCTTCATATTCGATGAACCTACCATAGGTTTACATCCTGTGGATGTTAAGAAATTGATAATGGTCTTTGATAAGCTCATTAAAAAGGGTGCAACACTGGTTGTAATTGAACATGATCTTGATTTGATTAAAAATGCCGATTATATCGTGGATATGGGTCCCGGCGGAGGTTATGATGGTGGAGAGATTGTGGTATCAGGTGTTTTGGAGGAGGTTCTATCTTCAAAAAACAGCATAACTGCCAGATACTTATAGAAATTCCATCATTTATTTCTCATTATTTTTTTTTATCTTCACATACTTTTTTTTGTTATATATATTATCATTTTTTTTTTTCTCTTTTCTCTAGATT
>DUHK01000094.1 GCA_013330915.1 Methanosphaera sp.
TGGATTACCTACAATTACTTCAGCAACTGTAACAACAGGGTCAACAAATCTTGTTTCATCGTATATTAATGTTGCTGGATAGGTTCCATCTTCTGCAGGTGCGGTGACGGTTTTTGTTATAACACCTCTATTTACATCTGTAGCATTGCTTATGGAAATTTGATTATCATTATAATCTAATTTTAATGCTAAATTTCTGTAAATAACGCCATTACCATTGTCATCAGTAATGCTGTATGTTACTGTTACTTCTTCATTTGCATCTGCATTTATGGTTTCACCAGTAATTTTTGCACCATGGATTTTTCCATCGTAAATGAATATTTCTGCAAGTTGTGCATCTGGATCTTCCATCACATTGTTACTTGTAATTAAATTTGCATTAGCATTTCCCATACAAATTGCACCGAATGCATAACTTCCACTACCAGAATTTTTATTGTTTCTGAATATGGAATTGGTTAATGTTAAATTACCATTGGTACGGATTGCTCCTCCACCAGCACTTGCTATATTATTTTCAAATAAACAGTTGTCTATAACTGCTTTATTATTCATATTGTTGAAACATATTGCTCCACCTTGGTTTGCACCTATGTTATCTAAGAATTTTGAATTTAATATAGTGGCATTTGATGCACCATTGTTTAACTTAATTGGGTTGTTGTTAGCACTTATGTTTTTAAAAGTACAATTGTCAGCTGTTACAGTTCCAACTTTATATAAATATACCCCACCATTACTGGTATTGAAGTTTTTGAACTCACAATTAGTTAATGTAGCAGTAGCTCCTGCGGTATTATAATATACAATAGAGTTGGAAGCTCTTGCAGATTTTCCCATGTCAAATATTACATTTTCACAAATTAAATTTCCGTTTAATGTAATTACGTGAGTGTCTGTTGATTCACCAGCAGTAATTATTAAGTTTTTAAGTGTTAATGTATTTCCAGCAGGAATTGAGAATAATCCACTGGTTACGTTACTTATTGTGTGACCTGCTCCATCGATGGTTTTATCTGAGTTTATGGATATTAATCCATAGTCTCCACTTACATGTGTGTAATCTTTTGTAAGCGTTACTTCGCTTCCTGCATCGATGTCAGTTTTCAGATCATCAAAATTGGCTTCGCCATCTGTTTTAACATCTGTTTGCGTGTTTTTCGTAATTCCCGCCTTATTATCTACGTCGGTTGTTTGGACTTCATCCACAACTTCCGTTGCAGGTGAGTCTGCAATGACGGGTGTATCAGTTGCGTTGTTATCTATGTCGGCTGCTGTGGCAGCTGATAATCCTATCGTTGCGATAAATATTAGGGTAAATAATAAGAACAGTTTTGTTCTATTATTAGACATTTAAATTACCATGTATAATTTTTCTATCGTCTTTCAAATATTATGGATTGTTAATCTACAAAAATTGAAAGATGTTATTATATTTGTCTATGAATATATATATTTTTAAAAATTTTCAAAATAAAGATAATAATATTTAGTTAATTAAAAAATTAAAGATAATTTAATAATTTTTTCTGAATTCTTTTCTTAGTGATGTATACATACGGAAAATAAAAGTATTTATACTTCTTTAATACAAGTATTAGTAGATAATTATCATATTGTAGCAAGATTAAACTACAAAAAACATGATAACTATCATTAAATAATATTATAAAATAATATATAAGCCTAGAAATAGAAAATAACAATAAAAATATGACTAGAAATAGAATAAGGGAGTTTTTTTAAATGAAAAAATTCACAAGTATTTTGGTGCTACTGGTTATAATAGCAGTAGTGTCAGTTTCAGGCTGTATTCACTATGTTGGTCAGGAAAATGATTCCGTAGACATTACCGACATAAACAATTCACCTGAAAACAACCTTCCACAAATTGAAAAAATAAACAAAAGTGGAAACATAAAGATTGCAAACCAATCAACCACAAATGCCATAAAACAACAAAACCAGAACAACAGCATTAAGGTAAAACCTAAAATCTCTAAAGAAGAGATTGAAACACAAATCATTCAAATAATTAAGAACGAAAATTCCGACAAGGATTTTACCGCTAATGCCACATTAATCTACATCGAAAACAAGCCGGTTTACATAGTTGATATTTATGACTCAGAAGGTTGGTTTGGATACCTGGAAGTAGATGCGGATAATGGGCCAACAGGTAATTCTCAGGAAGGATACTCCTTTAACGGTGGAGCATTCAGAGATGAAGTAAATGATAAAACAAATGTTGAAAATACAGTTAATACTCCTGGCGAAACTCAAAAAAATGGCCTGAACAACACAACAGAACTTTTACCTGAAAATGAAGTTAAGGATCTTCTGGACAAGGAACTTAAAAACAATTATTCCATAGAAAATCCGGATTATACTATTGAAAAATTCAATGAAAACGATACGGACTTCTATAACGTAACTATTGATGCACTTAACCAAAGTTCAAACAACAACATTACAGGTAACGCCACAATAAATGCAAAAACAGGTGAAATTATTTCATTGGACATTACAGAAGTAAGTGAAAAAATCTATTCGGTAGATGAAGCCGGTGATTATGTTGACATAGTATATAAGGGAACACATGTTTCAGTAAGAGAGAATTATCCTTATTACAGTCCACAAAACGACAAGGTATACTATTCCCAGGAAGAAGAGGCGGAGGATTTATATCAGCTAAGCCTTGACATGGAATAAAAACCCTGATTAAACCCCCATATCTTTTTTTCTATTTTTTTTATGAAGATGTATGATTTTCGAAAATTTTTCTATAGAAGCGTACAATATATCCCACGACTATTCCGGCAAATATTGTTCCAAGTCCTATTCCACGAAAGCTGCCATATAAAAGAAGAGACAATAATCCTCCAATTATAAAGTTT
>DUHK01000076.1 GCA_013330915.1 Methanosphaera sp.
GCTTCAGGTATTAATACTTCGGCATCTTCGTATTCTTCCTGAACCAATGGACATACCATCTGGTCAATTAATATGCTCGTATCCGGAACTAATTTTGTCATATTAACACCTCCTCTTTACTTGTTGTAAATTTCATCGGGATTGAAAATTTCCCTGCCAACATCCTCAAGAGATTCACAGTCCTGTGAAAGTTTCTGATAGAAACAGGAGTAATGTCCTGTATGACATGCTCCACCTTCCTGTTCTATTCTGAATATGATTGCATCTTTGTCACAGTCAAAGAGAATTTCCCTGATATTTTGAACATGACCTGATTCTTCGCCTTTAAACCATATTTTGTCACGGCTTGTACTGTAGTAGTGGGCCTTTTTGCTTTCAACACTTTTTATGTATGCCTCTTCATCAATAAATGCCAACATCAATATTTCATTTGTTTCATAATCCTGGGCTATGGCGGTTGCAAGTTTTTTTCCGTTTATTTCATGTCTGAAGTTGGGTTTAATCATTTTACTTACATCCCGTTTTGACTTGATAGTTTTTCTATGGCCTGATCTAATGGTATGCTTAGTTGTTCCCCTGTGTTCATATCCTTGAGTGTCACAGTGTTTTCTTCAACTTCGCTTTGACCAATCATGATTACGTTGGTTATGTTGTTGTTGTTTGCATAGGACAGGTTTTTCTTAAGTTTTTTTCCTTTAAGATCAATATCCGTTATAATGTCGTTTTTCCTTAGCTGTTGTGCAACTTTAATAGCATCAAGTTTAAATTCTTTTTTGATAGGTATGACAAGAACTTTCTGCAAGTCATTTGCAGGTGTTTGAATGTTTTGTCTGTGGTACGCTTCCATGATACGATCAAAACCAAATGCAAAACCTGTGGATTCAACTTCTTCAGAATCAAACAATGCAGTAAGATTGTATGTTCCTCCACCGGTTATCTGTTTTTCAGCGCCAAGGTCAGGTACGTATATTTCAAAGACTATGCCTGTATAGTAGTCAAGACCACGGGCAATTGATAGTTTTACTGTGTAGTCTACGAATCCGAAAGCTTCAATAACTTCAAGTGTATCACATAATTGGCAGACTGCTTCATAACTGTCATCTATTTCTTTAACAACTTCTTTCAGTGCTTCCAAATCATTACGTGTACCGTTAACACTTATTATCTTGTTGATGATTTCCTTGTATTGTGGAGTAATTGAACATTCATCCAGCAGGCTTTCAAGTAGTTCATAGTCTTCCTTGTCAATACTTGCAATTATGCGTGTGGTGTCCTCTGGTGAAACATCCAAATAATTTAGAACACCCTTGATGATTCCAAGATGTCCTATTGCCACTTCATAATTTTTTATACCTACATTGTTTAATGCTTCATTTGCCATTGCAATAATTTCTGCTTCATTATATACTGGTGTTCCTCCAATGACCTCTATACCGAACTGCCAGAATTGTCTGAAACGTCCTGCTTGTGGTCTTTCATATCTGAAACAGCTTCCAAAATAATACATTTTAAGTGGTTTTGCAGCTTTTTGGAGGTTGTTGTTATACAATCTTGAAACACTTGCCGTAAGTTCAGGTCTTAAAGCAAGATCTCTTCCTCCCTTATCCTGGAAATGATAAATTTCCTCTTTAATTCCCTCTCCACTTTTGGAAGTGAACAATTCCAAATCTTCAAAAATTGGAGTTTTAATTTCCTTGAATCCGTATTTTTCAACAACACTTCTAATTGTGTTTTCGACATATTTTCTTTCTTCCATGTCCTCAAACAGGAAGTCTCTTGTTCCTCTTGGTTTTTTAAATTCCATATATTACAACTCTTAAATCCATATAACAACATTCTCAATGTTGTTATTCCTTTCCATTATTACTCTACATGGGAATACTTACACGTAATATGGTATATTATGGATAAACAAACCCACATAAAATAACATAGATAATATAGCAATCTATAAAAAAAATCAAACATCCACTTAAACAAAGATGTAACACTCCTCTTTGCCTAAACGGAGATTTAAAATTTACAAATCATTATTAATATATATAATTAATTATATATAGAAGTTTAGTTTGAAAAAAATAAGAGATGAAATGATGATAACTGGAAAAACAAAAGTTGTAGGAGTAATTGGTCATCCAATAGAACATAGTATGTCCCCGCCCATGCATAATAATGCATTCAAGCAATTGGATATGGACTGGGTGTATGTGGCATTTCATGTATTGCCGGAAAACATTGGAAAACTCATGGAATCATGTAAAACGCTGGACATTAAGGGTTTGAACGTGACAATTCCACACAAGACTGCAGTAATACCATTTCTTGACGAAATCGATCCAATCGCTGAAAAAATAGGTGCAGTCAATACAATTCAATTCAAAAACGGAATATCCAAAGGATACAATACTGATGGTTTGGGAGCAATAAAGTCCCTTCAAAAACACACATCCCTTGAAGGAAAAAACGTTCTGATATTGGGTGCAGGTGGTGCTTCCAAGGCAATATCATTCACGTTGATTAACGAAAACATAAACTCATTGACAATAGCAAATCGTTCACAGGACAATGCCCTAAAATTAATTGACAATATCAAACAACACACAGGTTTTAAAAAAATAGGATATGTTGACATAAAAGATGCCGATGAAATCATAAATGATGTGGACATCATTATAAACACTACGCCAATAGGCATGTATCCTAATCATAATGTTGATGCACCAATAAAAACCGATAAAATAAATGATAACCATGTGGTAATGGACATTATATATAATCCTCTTGAAACAGTATTATTAAAAGAATCCAGATTAAACGGAGCAAAAACAATTAACGGCACATCAATGTTAATAAATCAGGGATTGGTTTCATTTGAAATATTCACGGGTATGGAAGCTTCCTATGAATCATTTGAGGAAGCGTTGATTAAACAGTTAAAATAACTTATCCACTATTTTTTTTTAGAAAAAGAGGGGAGATTATTGAACTTATGTATTTATAAGTTCATCAATGGTTTTTTTAAGGATTTCGAGAGTTTCCTTATTGTCACTGTTTTTATGATAGTTCTCTCTAATATTTTTTCTGTAGACATCCAGGTTTTTTAGGAAGTTATCAAGAATGTTCTGATTGATTTTGTCATGGTGTTCTCCGTAGCCTAAACGTTCTATAAACATTGCATTTAATATTTGTTCGTACTGCTTATTGACTGGAATGCTCAGTACAGGCTTTTCAAGTTGGAGTGCTTCCGTAATAAATGAAAAACCTCCATTGGTTATGACACATTTTGCATCCTTAAAGTCGTTGAACAACTGTTGTTCCTGGAATGATCTGTATAGAACATTTTCATCCCGTTCATCCTTGTGAAAACCGTATACTATAAATTCCTGTTCTGGATTATTTTTCATCAGTTCTATGAGCTGACTGTTTGAATCGCTTGTCTGATATACCAGGACGTGTTTACCCTTTCTTGGTTTAAGGGCATATATCTCATCCCTTATTATGGGATCAACATACCTTGTGGTATCCTCATTTTTTAGGGGTGGATAGAAGTATGAATATATCAATGTTCTGTCTGCTTTTTGGATGAATGCATGGACTACTGCTTCTGCAAATATTTTGTCCCGGGCATATTTGGCGGGCGAATCGTATTTTGCTTCAGTTATCACATGCATATTGTCTATTGATAGAAGTGGAATTCTAAGGATATGGGACAAAAGGTTTGCATAGAATTCAAAATCCGAAATTATCAAATTAGGCTTGAATTTTCTGGCCAGCTTATACATTTTGCTTATGTTGTTTCTTAAGTCGCTTGGAGCATCCTTCATGTTATAGATAAATGTCTTCTTGTATCTGGCTCTGTTGTTTTCGTACACTGTATTGAATCCGCTGATTTCATAAACGTTTTCAAACTTATTGGAAAGGTATTGGTATGCCCTGTCACTGGCAAAAACTATTAAATCATATCCTTCCTTAATCAGGTATTCTATCACCACAGCACTTCGTATCGCATGGCCCAGCCCTTCACCACACAATGAATAGAATATTCTGTTTTGCTTACGTTTAGATCCGTGTTCAAAGCTGTAATCCAATTCTTCAAGGGTAGCTTTTCTTCCAACAAGCTGTTTGGCGGTACTTCTTGCATATTTCATACTTATGTCTCTAAGACCTTCCTCCTCCAGACGTCTGGTGGAAATAAGTAGTCGCGGATTATCCAACACCTTAAACCTGCTGATTTTACCTATTCTTTCAATATAATCCGTATCTTCTCCAAAATCAATGTTTTCATCAAAACCACCCACCTTTTCATGAAGGGATTTGTATGTTAAAATTCCGTAACAGCCAGCACCGTGTGGCTTGATATGTGATATCTGTTTAGTCATGTAGTTTGCAAATTCATGTGAAATCTGGTTGATAAATCCCTTTTCAAGGGGAACTATCTGTGTTATGGCTATTCCAAGGTTATAAAATTCGAATTCCTCGATTGCTGATGAAATGTAGTTGTTAGTAAGAACACTATCAGCATCCAAAAACAATAAAAGTTCTCCTTCGGCAACTTCAGCCCCATTGTTACGTCCCGTTGCAGGCAAGCCTCCCTGCACGATTTTGCAACCGAAGGATTCAGCAATTTCAATGGTGCTGTCAACAGAATGTGCATCTGCAATGATTACTTCCTTGTCATCAAATCCCTGCCTTTGAATACTTGTCAATAAATCTGGAAGATATTCCTCTTCATTATACGTTGGTATTATAATGCTTATTTTCATCAAACCACCCTTGGATTTATTATAATTGATTTTGTTTATCCTATATAAATTTATTTAATTTTATCATTGATATACTATTATTATTTTTAGTGAATTCCCATATGTTACGGAGGGTATTCTTTTATCTTTCCAAAAAATTATTATATTGTGCCATATATAATTATAGTAATAATTACTCAAGGAGATTATTATGATAACGTTTACAAGAGAAGAAATAAGGGATATGATTATTGCAGTTATTGCATTGTCAATATTGTATTCGTTTACGATTACACGGTCATCCGGATGGTCAATTGATACTTTGATGTTGTTTATTCCAATTTCATTTGTAGCTGTGGGTTTGGGATTTATTTTACACGAACTTGGGCATAAGATTGTTGCACAAAAGTTCGGTTTTTTCTCTGAATTCAGAAGATGGGACTATGGTCTAATTTTAGGGTTTTTAACTGTTCCATTGGGGTTCATGGTATTTGCACCTGGAGCAGTGTACTTTGGATCATACGGCCGTATGGTTACAGCAGAGGAAAATGGAAAAATATCCCTTGCAGGACCGGTTGTAAACATAGTTCTTGCAATACTGGCATTACTGTTAACATTATCAATAAGACCTTACCTTAGCATGGAAAATGCGGGAGTAATGTATATAGTGTTACTGACATTGGTATTGACATTTAACGTTAACAGTTTTCTTGCCCTGTTTAACCTGTTACCTATTCCACCACTTGATGGTTCAAAGGTAATTCAGTGGAACATTCCAATATATCTGCTGGCACTGGCAGTTTCAGGAATATTAACATACATGTCCTATACAATAACGTTAATATAATACTCTATTTTTTTTTAAATCTTTTGAATATCAGACAAAAAGTATATTTTAGATTATATCCTATTTTTTTGCGTGATTCTAATTCTTTTTCCAAAATATTTCAATTATTATTTTATGTTAAAAAAAGTTATATTCGAAAAAATTAAAAAAACAGGATTCATATTCAAAAGGAATAATATAATATATATTTTCATTCTGCTATTTTATTTTAAAAAAA
>DUHK01000093.1 GCA_013330915.1 Methanosphaera sp.
TATTAAATAATAAATAATATATTAGTATGTTTTTTATGATTAAAAAAGTATTAGGTAAAAAAAAGGAAAGTAAAAAAGAATTTTTGAAAACGTATTTTTTTTTAATATTACTTTTTTTTTACATTTGAATGAATAACTAATGTAATATATACCGAAAATATAATAAAGAAAGTTATGTACTATCCCATCATTACAGAGTAGATAAAACTTAAAATAATCAAAAATTAGAAAATACAGAGTTTAAAGTTATAATAATAAATGAACTATAAAATACTAAACTTAATTCAATTTCATAAAATAATATTATCAGGTTTGATTAAAAAAAATAGGGGGAATAGAAGGATTATTGTCTTACTTCTTCCATGTGTTTTATTTTTTCATTTAATAGTTGTTCGGTTGCAACATCACTTCTGTGGTATATGTCTCCGCAGATGTATTTTATTGCTTCTTCACAGGCTGTTTCTGCTTCTTCTATTGTGTCTCTTACTGCAAGTACTCCAAGTGCCCTTGATGATGTTAGTCTTACGTCATCGTTTTCATCCTGGTACACTGCTGCATAGTATACCTGTGCATCGAGGTCTTTAATTTTTTCTTCATCCACTTTTATTATTGTGTCTGCTGCCTGTGTGTTTGGGTAGTTGTTTGGTACAACGTATTTACATACTGATGCCTTGTTTTCGAATTTTGCATCTTCAAGGTTTCCGCATACTATCTGTTTTGATATTTCTGCGAAGTCGTCTTCTATAAGTGCAAGTACGTTCATTGATTCAGGGTCTCCGAATCTTGCATTGTATTCTATTACTTTTGGTCCGTCTTTTGTAATCATGAACTGTCCGTATAGTATTCCCTTGTATGGCTGGGCTTCTTTTGCTATGGCTTCTATTGTTTCTTTCATGATTTCAACGGATGCATCATATTCTTCCTGTGAGAGGAATGGTAACAGATGGTTTGTGTCTGAGTATGATCCCATTCCACCGGTTATTGGTCCTTTGTTTCCTTCGAATGCGTGTGGATGGTCCTGTGCTGCAGGCATTGCCACTAGGTGTTCTCCGTCAACAAATGCCTGGATTGTGTATTCTTCTCCTACAAGGAGTTCTTCTATTACTACTCCTTCGAATCCGCCCATTTTTTGTTCGAATATTTCCTTTACATATTCCTTTGCTTCCTCGTTATCTGCCAGCTGGTCACCTACTATTTTAACTCCTTTTCCACCTGTTAATCCTATAGGTTTTACTACTACTGGTTCATCAAATGAGTCGATAAATTCAAATGCTTCATTCATGTCATAGAATGTTCCGTATTTTATGGAACCGGCTATATCATAGTCTTCAAATAGTTTTCTCATGAATGCCTTGTTTGTCTCGATTTGAGCAGCTTCCTTTGTAGGTCCAACTGAACATATTCCTTCCTTGGCCAGTTCATCCACTATTCCCTTTTCAAGTGGTGCTTCAGGACCTATAAATGCCATTTTAATATCGTTGTCCTTTGCAAATTTTTTTATGCATGAGAAGTCTGATTCGTCCCCTACATGATATTTTTTGGATATTTTTGCAAGTCCTGGATTTTTTCTTCCCATGTATGTGTATACTTCTGCTGTTTTATCTAATGCTTTTGCAATTGCATGTTCACGTGCACCGCTACCTACTACTAAAATTTTCATGTTATCAACACGTCCTATTATATAAATGAAAAATATTCTTTTATTATAATAGTATTTATTTCAATTGTTGTATTTAGATTTTTTTAACTGTAATACCTGTTATATAAACATGAGATACATTTCGTAATACAAAAAATAATTATTTATATTACGTTTAAAATAATTACAAATAATAATATATTGACTAATTGTAATACTTTTTTTAAGAGGATTATAAATAACGGTAATACGAGTGAAGAATATGAATATTGAAATTATGGAACTTGAAGAGGAACATATTGATAAATATGATGTTGAAGGGTTTCTATTTAAAATGATTAAGGACAACTACGATCTTGACTATGTTCCAGAATATCATTATGATGTGAAAAATTTGCATAAATACTACATCGAACCCGAAAAAAATAATTTTTACATAGTAATCGACACGAATACAGATAAACTCATAGGTACAACCGGCGTTAGAAGCTATGACAGAAAAAAGAGCGTCAAAAACAGACAATATTCAAAGGAGGATACTGCAAGCATTTACAGGGTCTTTATCGATGAAAACTACAGGCATAACAAGATTGCAACCAGGTTAATGAAATGTGTGGAAGAGTTCTGTAAAAAGAATTACTATTCTCAAATCTATCTTCATACCCAAAAGGAAAGCTACGGTGCATTACCCTTCTGGTTAAGTCAGGATTTTCAAATAGTTCACGATACCAAGGACAAAATGGGTACAGTTCACATGGAAAAAATACTTACAGAAGATCTCTTACGGATTACCACTCTTAATGACAACAAGGAAAAAATAGAAATATAATCCACAAACCTCTTTTTTCCATAATTCTTTTCTTCAGGGATTTTTTTTAGACAATCTCAAAAAAACCTTTTTTTTAAAAATTGAAATAACTTTTTTTAGTTAATTTTAGCGTTAAAATAATAAAATAAATTTCAAAAAAATAGAATTGAGGGGGATTATAGTTTGTTGATTTCATTGAATAAAACGATATCATCTGCTATAACATCCAATAAGTCTTTATCATGACTTACTGCAAGGATTCCAATATGGTTTTTCTTACAATGATCAAGTAATGCTTCCCATATTTGTACCTGAGTTACTGCATCAAGCATCGTACTGATTTCATCTGCAATGATGAATTTCGTGTTTGGATTTAATGCTCTGAGGATACTGAAACGTTG
>DUHK01000040.1 GCA_013330915.1 Methanosphaera sp.
TGGGTATACAGTTAGTTCAAGACGTTATTGAAAGAAAATCATAACCTCCACTAATTTTCATTTTTTTCTCTAACATTAAGTTATAAATCTTAAAAAAATATTTATAAAATCAATCATAAAAGTATGTATTAGCTTATTAAAAGCTCATACAAAAAAATCTTGTTTTAATTAAATTTTTAAAAATAAGTGTTTTTATATGAATAATAGATATAAAAGGATATATCTGTTCATATTAGTTTTGTTAATATTATTAACAGGTACGGCTATAGTATCTGCTACTCAAGATGTTTTACAAGATGAATATGATGGTATATCAAATGAAAACGTTATAAAAGATAATATAACATTTTCCAATAATCAAAATGAAGAATTAAATGAAGTTAACAATGAAAAATTAAACAAAAGTTATCAGACAGAATCCAAATCAGCGGTTAGTTCTGACAATCCAAGTCAAATATCATTAAACACGACAGTGGAAAACAAAACTGTCACTCTGGTCTATGACACGGGAAAAGAAGTTGTTATAACTGAGAACATTACCACGGTAAACGGTAAACCCGATGTGACAAAGTTAGGTATTGACTATGCATATGCTGATGAAAATGGTGTTTACACCATATTGGGTTCTGAAATTCGTCGAGTTATGAAACTGGATAGTTACTGTCAGCAGGTATATGGTTTTGTTCCTAAATACACTTTTTTCAGACAGGAAGGAAGTAATGTCAAGTACATTATCAGTCGTGAAAAATGGAACGTTATAGCAAAATCATTAAACGCTTATCATGTAAAACAGGGATATACAGCTGTTGATACACCATACTCAGTAACAGTTAACCTTGCAAATCAAAAATACTACTATCCGGTTTATTATGATGCACAGGAGTGGATTAATGGACAGCAGTATACCTGTGGTCCGACAGCCATGAGTATGATTAGTCAGGCCCTTAATTGCTACAGCAGTGAACGGAGACTGGCGGGAATATATGAAACCACAGCCCGAGACGGTACTGATGAATATAAAATCATAAACTACTCACCAAATGTTCAAATGAAATTAACAGATATTGCCGATACTAAGGACGCTGTTAAAAATGCATTAATTAATGGTAAAATGGTATTCTGGCATATATCCGGACATTATATGTGTATAATTGCATATAACTCAGTAAAAGATCTGTTCCTGTGTTTAAATCCTAGTGGTCCTAGCCATAACATTAATGCAGTACAATGGGCAACCTGGACTCAGGTAAGAAATACCGACAGAGCTCTTAAAGACCATGGATTTATGCAGGTAACACCTTACAGGGATTTAACAACTGCGGAAAAAAACATTGCCAAGTTCTATTATTATAATATGGGAGGAAAATATACCACACCAAACAATTTAGAATATCCGAATACGGTAAATAAATATACAGTAGTTGTTTCCACTCCAAGTAAAGTTGCTACCACTACAAATCAAACTGTATTGCACATAAAAACGGGTGTAACTATAGCATCACAGCCGGCAACAACGGGAAAAGTTGAAATTTACTTAAACAGTAAAATCATTTCTACACAAAACCTAAAAAACGGTGTTGTAAATCTGGATTACACATTACCGGCATATGCCGACAAGAACATTAAAGTTCAGGCAAAATACATTAATCCTGTAAACGTGTCTTCAAAATATGTTCAAAATGAATTCACAAAATCCAGTATAGGAAAAACCTTTAGGGATGCTACCATTCTGGATAATCTGGAATATCTTATGGTAACTGATGTCACAGGTAAAAAGGGTGATGTTGTAACATTTAAAGCCACAATATCCGATTCGGCTGGAAAAGCCGTAAATAACGGCAACGTTGTTTTTAAACTGAATGGAAATACCATTAAAAAAGATGGTAAATCGGTTAAAACAGCAGTAAAAAATGGAATTGCCCAATACCAGTATGCTATCGGTGCATTCAGTGCAAAGGATTATAAGATTACGGCCGTATTTGGAAATACAACCACACGGCTGGAAAGTCATGCCACTTTAACAATTGTCAAATTGGACACCAAAATTACAGGAGTTAAAGTTACAAAAAACAGTAACGTGATGAACATAAAGGCTCAGGTAGTTGACGAAAAAGGTGCAAAGGTAGTAAGAGATACCAAAATAACCATTAAGGTAAATGGTAAAACATTGGTTGACAAGGTAAAAGTTCAAAATGGAACTATTAACATGGATGTCAAACTGGCAGATTCAAAGAAAAACGAATACAATATCACAATAATAGCCGGAGAAAACGGATTATATAAAAAATCCACCTTGAATTATAAGTACAGCAACATCACTCAAAAAACTCAGATAAAAATCACGGACTTCAAAAAGACCTTATCATCAAATGTATATAGAATAACGGCTAAAGTTGTGGATAATACTGGAAAATCAGTAACCGGAACTTTAAAAGCTTCATTAAAGATTAATGGAAAAACAATATTGAACAAGGTTTCACTTCAAAATGGAATCATAGATATGAAAGTTGATCTATCAAAATATGCAAAAGGAACACATAACCTTACAATTGTAGTTGGAGAATCAACTAATTATCGGGGCATTTCATTTGTTTCAACCCTTGTAAAATCATAAAAATCCCCTTTTATCTTTTTTTAAATCTAATATTTTGGTAATTGTATTTAATAACTTGTTTTTTTAAACCAATAATTCCATAATGCTATTTTGATGAATTCTTATTAAATCAGTGATGTAACTATTAATTACTTATTTTTAGGATAATTCGGATTTATTAATATATTGCAATTAAGGATAAGAGTTATAAGTAATTTAAAATATACATAAGTATAAGAGATATATTTTAAGTGGATTTTTATGGAATTTTTTAATAAAATCGAAATCGACACTCGATTAAGGAAAGCCATAGATGATGGATTGGCAATAGGTATAGCAAACGTTACTAAAACGGGTAAATCCTCCGTTGAGATATTACACAAGGATTTAATGATAAAATCCTATAAAAACGGCAATACCCTTAAAATATCTATTGATGATATTGACTTTGTAAGCTATTCCCGTGGAAACATCATAGAGGGAGATAAAATTCACATTGGCATATCAGGCAATCAATTGACCATCACCAGTACAAACAATGAGACAGAACTAAAAAATTTCTATAATAATCTGATAAAGGTTAGAAATAATGAAAAGATGGGTGTAAACTATCTTGAATATAATCATAATGGTTCATCTACAGAATTTTCCAAAAATATATCATCCATACTTGATAAAAGAATAAATAAACAAAT
>DUHK01000135.1:0-1198 GCA_013330915.1 Methanosphaera sp.
GAAATCATATTTAAACCTCAAAAATTATTTTTTATTAAAATGTATTTTTATTTAAATTATTGAATAAATAGAAATATTATTTACATATAACTAGTAAATTCTATTATAACATATGTCTTAAAAGATATATAACTTTTTCATAACAATTGAATTACCGTTAAATTTTTAATGAGAATACGGGAAATATCATACAAAACAGGTAATTATAATCAATTAACTGAAGTATTTATGAAAATGAATGAAAAATGTGATTCTTTTCCAAATAATACATATAGAATAAACAAAAGTAAGCTCAATTAAACCAACATGAATTCATGAAAAGAATAAAAAAAATACTTGTTATTGATATTTAAACAGAATATTAAATAAAAAAGCATGATTAAACATTAGACATGTACATGAAATATAAAAAAAATAGAAAATATGAGTTAAACTATAAGTTAACTCCAACATCCAACTGCTCGGTTAATTCTTTGTATCTGTTACGTATTGTTACCTCAGTAACCCCTGCAATATCTGCAACGTCTCGCTGAGTTTTACGTTCACCCAATAGAACACTTGCAATATAAAGTGCTGCTGCTGCAACACCTGTAGGTCCACGACCACTGGTAAGACCATTGTCCATGGCTTGATTAATTATTTCAATTGCTTTGGATTGAACAAGACCTGAAAGGTTTAGTTCACTTGCAAACCTAGGAACATAATCTATAGGACTTGTAGGAGGTAATCTTATATGAAGTTCCCTTGTAAGGAATCTGTATGTTCTACCAACCTCTTTCTTACTGACCCTGGATACATCTGCTATTTCATCAAGAGTCCTTGGAACTTTACATCTACGACAAGCAGCGTATAAAGAAGCTGCAACAACCCCTTCAATACTACGTCCCCTGATGAGTTTATTTTCCACAGCATTCCTGTAAACAACAGATGCTGATTCACGTACACTTCTTGGTAATCCAAGTCTGGATGAATCACGATCCAATTCACTAAGAGCAAATGCCAAGTTTCTTTCAGTAGCACCACTGATTCTTATTTTACGTTGCCATTTTCTTAACCTGTACCATTGAGCTCTGTTTCTTGCAGGAATATCCCTACCATAGATGTCCTTGTTTCTCCAGTCTATCATTGTGGATAATCCTTTATCGTGGATGGTATATGTGATTGGAGCACCTACACGAGTACGTTTATCTCTTTGTTC
>DUHK01000135.1:1264-8272 GCA_013330915.1 Methanosphaera sp.
TGGTCAAATGCTCTCCATTCAGGACCCATATCCACAATGTTGTCATCAATTACCAATCCACAAGAACCACAAACAACTTCACCACGTTCATGATCGTTGATAAGTTTCTTAGAACCACATTCAGGACAGATAGTTTCTTGTTTTTCCATTTCTGCAACGTCTTCTTTCATTTGCTCTTTTTCCGTTATTCCAGAAATGTTTTCAAGTTCACGTTCCAATTCTTCAGAATCTGTAGTATCTATCTTGATGATTTCTTCAACATCCAAATCAGAGTTAGACATTAATTCAATATCAGAATCCTCTTGCATGATGACATCGGCACCACCCATAGCATCTGACATGAAATCTCCCAAATCATCTCCAGAGGAATCATCATCATCTGATTTTTTATCGTCTTTGAAATTATCCATAATTTCAAGTAATGGATTTGGTTGTTTTTTGGAGTCTTTGGATTTATCTTTGGATTTTTCCTTGGTTTTTGTTTTTGATTTTTCTGTATCCTCTTGTTTATTTTTACGTGGTCTTCCAGGACCCCTCTTCTTAGGAGCTTCTTCAGTGGCTGTGGTCTTTTCAGTTTTAGCTTTTGATGCGTTTTTACGTGGTCTTCCAGGACCCCTCTTCTTAGGAGCTTCTTCAGTGGATGTAGCTTTGTTTTTACTTTTTGGTGGTCTTCCAGGTCCACGTTTCTTAGGAGGTTCTTGTTTTTCAAGAATAGTTGTGGTATGTTTGTCATCCTGAACTATATCTTCTGATTCGGCCTTTTTATTTTTTCTTGGCCTGCCAGGTCCTCTTTTAGATTTTGCAACTGTTTTTGTGGAATCTTTGGTCTTTAATTCATCGGTTTGTTTTGCAGTAGTATCTGGTTTGGTAGCTTCGGATGTTTTAGTTGATTTAGTTTTAGTTGATTTAGCTTTTGTTGTTTTGGTCTTTGTAGTTTTTACTTTGGTATCCACTTTTTTTGCTCTTGAATCTTTCACACTTTTTCTAGGTCTACCTAACCGTTTTTTTCTTTTTAGAATTCCTGCCATGCCTTATCCTCCTTTTTTTATTTTGGGGTGAGATATATACTTTTTCACCAGGATTTGCTTTTTTAAACTTGTTGCTGGTTTTTATAGATATGTATGGTTTTTTTGTACTTCCAAATATATCATTTACTTTACCTATTGGCTTATTTTTGCCATTTACCAGTAAAGAGCCTATCCTCGGTGTTTTCTTTGAAGGTACAATTAACTTGTTGGTACTCGTAACGTGACTAATTATACCCAATTCATTTAATTTAGTTTTATTAACTGACATTTTATTAACATTAACTTTATAAATATTTTAATTAAAATAAACACTGATTAAATAGTTCTTAGAAACAATCATTGATTCAAAATTAGTTAATTAATGTTTTGGAGTTCAATGCTTATCATGGTGATTATTTTAACAATATTTTTTTAAACCTCTATTTTTTTAATAGTGATTTTATGCTTTTATATATATTTAACTATAATTATAATAATAAATAAGATTGACTTAATATAAATACTTTTGGATACCTTTATATACTAATTTAAAGTATCCATTAAATCCCAGCAGGGATAAAGAGAAAAAGAATTAAAAATAAATAAAAAAATTAAAAACCGATAATTTCATCCATTTGAAGGTTATCTTCTATTAATTTTTTGGTGATGGTCTCTTCAAATTTTTTAAGCTTGTTTAGTTCAATAATTACTTCATCCAACTTTTCTTTTGGAACAACGACAACTCCATCAACATCCCCAATAATGAAATCACCTGTTTTTATAACTAAATTTTCAACAAGTAACTTTTCACCAATATCTCCTTCATTCAAAGGTAAACCTGCCCTTGATTGTATTTCCTGAGAAAAAACTGGAAAATCAAGTTCGAGAATATCATTAGTATCACGACTGGATCCAACAAGCACCACGGCCTGAAGACCATGTTTTTGAGCAGCACAGGAAGCAAGACCACCCCACATCGCATAATCATTATTGGAACATTTTATAACCAATATCT
Source organism: Methanosphaera sp. (assembly GCA_013330915.1). Taxonomy (GTDB): domain Archaea; phylum Methanobacteriota; class Methanobacteria; order Methanobacteriales; family Methanobacteriaceae; genus Methanosphaera; species Methanosphaera sp11921u. The sequence continues at coordinate 3,287 of DUHK01000135.1, forward strand.
CGTCCTCATCACAAGTATATATAGCTTTTATACCAGTTCCCCAATCATAAGAATTTGTTTCAGCGGTTTTGACAAAACCAGCTACTTTATGTTTTGGATTAACAGGTTTTACACCTTTAATCAAACCATCAGTAGAATATAAATTTTTTAGAGCATCTGAAACATTGTCACTGCTTACTCGTTCAAGGAGATTATCTATGGTGATTTCATTTTCTGATTCAACTTCGTCCACTTTAGGTGGTTTATTAAAGTTTAAAATACTCTTTGGTGTTATTTTACCATTTGCCATAATATCAAATCCAAAAAAAATATAAAAAGAATAAGGTGGTTATATTTAATCTTGAGGTGTTGTTACTTCTTCAACTAATTTTCTACCTGCAACAACTTCATCTACACTATGAATTGAAGCCCCATAATGTTCTATAGCTTCCTTGATTTTATCATAATTAAGATCTTGTCCTTCCATAGTGATTTTAACATTCTCTGTATCTTTATCAATTTCCATCAAAGTAATGTTTACCCCATCCACTCCATCAAGACTACTTAAGTACAATGAAAATGATGGTAATGATGGTGAATGTGGTTTTAGAATATCTAAAACAACTCTAATTAATGCATTTTTCATTTTGTATATAATCCTCCGATTAAAATTAATCGTGCTAAATATTATTATGTCAGTAATATAAGATATACTTTAAAGAAATAGAACAAAAAGATTGATTTTATAAAAAAAGTTAAAAAGAAAAAAATATTATTTTCTAAGGAACATGAATGCTATCCAAGCAATAACAAATACTGCTATAAGAGCGTATAAAATTTTTCTTTGTTTAGCAACCTGTTGCTGTTTTAATTGAAAATTTTCCTGACATTGATCTGAACAAAATGATTCAGACATAGGAATAGGTTTACCACATATAGCACAATGTCTGTGAGCTTCAACTACCATAAAATTACCTCCATAAAAAACTTAATTTGTTATTAATGTACCAATAGGTTCTGAAATAGCTGTTTTAACATTCTCTGGATTGTTACCATTAACAATTACAGTTTTAATACCTGAACGTTTAATAATCTCAATAGCTGTTTTATCAATGAATTCATAAGTTCCAGCCTTAGTTTCATTGCCGGATACTATTTCCAATAGTTTAGCTGTTGTTACTTCACTAAACATTATTGCATCATCAAATTTATTAGGATCTTTATCGTATAATCCATCAACACTAGTGGCGTTAATTACCAGGTCGGCTCCAACATATTCTGCCAGGATACTTCCCACAGCATCAGTACTATGAGCAGGTTCTGTACCACCCATAATGACTATTTTTCCGGTAGCTGAATATTCAAGTGCCTGTTGGAAATTCTCAGGAATTGCAGGATAGGAACAGTCCTTAAGTGCCAACTGTAAAAGACGAGCATTAATTCTTGTAACCTGAATACCTATTTCGTCACATATGGACTCACTTTCACCCATATCCCTTACAACACTTATGTAATCACGGGCAGGTCTTCCACCACCTACAACAATAAATACTTCATGTTCTTTATTAATATCCTTTATGATTTTTGCATACGCTTCAAATTTCTTATTATCATACTCCTTAAGAAGTATGGATCCACCTATTGTAATAACTATTCGCATTAATAACATTCTCCATTAATGATTATAAGAATAATCAGTTAACTCTAAAAAAATATTTTATTAATAATTATTTATCTCTTAAATTATTCTTATAATTAACTATGAAATAGACACAACAGTAAAATATCAATAAATACTAAAAGCATTAACAACATAAATAAAAGCATACTATTTTAATATAAAAAAAATATTGGATTAATGATAATATGATTATTTAACAAGAAGGAATACACACAGGCAAAAAACAACCTAAACACCATTAAATGTATTCAAAAATTTAAATCCAATACTATTACTATAATTAATTCATAACAAAATTTCTAGGAGACAGTATATGAGTGAAATATCATCAAAAGAGATGTATGAAGTAAAAAAAACACTAAAAGAACTAGAAAATAAAAAAGGAAGGGGAACCGAACTAGTTAGTGTATACATCCCACCGGACAAACAAATAAGTGATGTTAGAAAACAGATGGTTGATGAAATCGGACAAAGTTCCAACATCAAAAGTAAAACCACCAGAAAAAACGTTCAATCTGCTATAGAAGTAATCATCCAAAGAACAAAACTTTATCCTCAAGCACCTCCAAAGGGACTTGTGATGTTTGTAGGTATGATACCTAAGGGCGGACCAGGAACTGAAAAAATGGAAACATACATATTCGAACCACCTGAAACAGTGCAGACATACATATATCACTGTGATAACCAGTTCTTCATAGATCCATTAAAACAAATCATAGAATACAAGGAAGTATACGGGGCAGTGGTTCTCGACAGAAAAGAAGCTACAATTGCAACTGTAAGAGGAAAAAGAATAGACATTGTAAAAACATTGACAAGTGGAGTTCCTGGAAAACACAAGGCCGGGGGACAGTCACAAAGAAGGTTTGACCGTGTAATCGAACTTGCAGCCCACGAATTCTTAAAACGTATTGGAAGATACGTTGACGAAGCATTCCTACCACTTAAGGATGAACTCAAAGGAGTACTTATTGGTGGACCGGGACATACAAAAAATGACTTCGTTGAAGGGGATTACCTCCACTACGAAATAAAGGATAAAGTAATAAACATTGTCGATACATCTTACACGGGTGATTTCGGAATAAGAGAAGTGCTTGATGAATCCGCAGACACACTGGAAGAAATGGACATAATGAAAGAGAAAAAGTTCATGAGAAAATTCCTTTCAGGACTGATATCCGACAGCGGACTTTCTTCATACGGTGAAAATGAAATAAGACAAAATCTACAGATGGGAGCTGTAGAAACATTACTCATATCCGAAAACCTCAAGACCAACAGACAAACATACGAATGTCCTGCATGCGGAACACTGGATGTTATAACAACAAAACAGCACCAGAAAGCACCTGAAAAATCATGTCCAAAATGTGGAGAATCAATGAAAATAATCAAAACACAAGAAACAGCAGAAGAACTCATTGAACTGGCAGAAGAAGTAAACACTGCAGTGGAAGTAATCTCCATAGAAACTGAAGAAGGAACACAACTGGACAGGGCATTTGGTGGAATAGCAGGAATACTCAGATACAAAGTAAAATAATATTATTAATCATCCCCCCCAATAAACACTTTTTTTATATGATATATTTTTTAAAAACAGTAAAATAAGACATTAAAAATAGGGAACAATAATTTTCCAATAGTAAAAACTATTCCTAAAAAAAAGAATATATGGGAATTATGTTTTAACCCATGTGAAAGTAGTTGAATTTCTGGAAGTCGAATAAGGATAAAAGGATACTGTTTCAACATCAATAGTATATTTTCCATAATTTTCCATGGTATAATTTACGAAAATGTATCCCTGAGAATCTGGAGATGTTGGCACAAAGAGGAGTTGACCGTTAACTCTTATATAACACATAGATCTTTTTAAAGTAATTGGAGTGCCCATAGACATTAATCTTATTTTTATTTCAATAGTATTTCCAGTCGTTGGAAGTTCAACAGGACTAATGATTACATTGGTTCTCCTGTAAATATGTTCAACAGTAAAATTACTTTCGGCGGACTCATAAAATACATTGCCATCAAATTTATAGGTTATCCTTATGGGATCAAGACTTTGACCCGTGTAATTGAAATTGAAATAACCATCCTTATCTGTTACAACCGTAAATATTTCATCATTAACTATTATACTTACGTTTTGATACCTGATTGGAACATTATAATCCCAGTTGGTTAATAATCTTCCTTTTAACTCATGATTAAGACCATAAAGCCAGTAATCAGTCATGGAAATCATTTTCATAGTGGATGATTGTTTTAATTTAAATGTTGTTGTGTTAGTACAGGCAGTTAACCCACCATTTCCTGCATATGAACAAACAACAGTATGATCTTCATAAACATCACTGGTATAATAAATGACGAAATAACCATCAGAAGCCGTTTTGGAATTGAATTCCACACCATTTACATTTACAGTAACTGTTTGTGCTTTAACGCCTGTGCCCCCAGATAATAATTTTCCACTGAATTTGATAGTATTACCTTCTATCACACCCCTTGGATATATAATTATATTTGTTGCTTCTGTTAGAAGTGTATAAACTGTTGAATTTGATGTTGCAAAGTATTTTTCACCTCCATCATAAATAAAAGTCACATTAAGATCTTCATAACCAGTTATAGTATAATTAATCGTAAAATAACCATAACCACCAGTTTTAGCAGTAAAATTCTCACCATTAACATTTATCCTAACAATTTCACCTTTAACCCCTTCACCATAACACTGAAGTTTACCACTGACCTTAATAGTACTACCATGAATATCTCCTGATCGGGTGTACATGAAAAGATTTGTAGTCATCGGTTTAACTACTGTGTAAACTGTTGAATTTGATGTTGCAAAGTATTTTCCATTTCCATCATAAGTAAAAGTCACATTAAGATCTTCATAACCAGTTATAGTATAATTAATCGTAAAATAACCATAACCACCAGTTTTAGCAGTAAAATTCTCACCATTAACATTTATCCTTACAATTTCACCTTTAACCCCTTCACCATAACACTGAAGTTTACCACTGACCTTGATTGTGCTACCGTAATCATCACCTGATCGGGTGTACATGAAAAGATTAGGGAACTCTTTTTGTTTTAACACCGTGTATACAGTTGAATTAGTACATCCCACATAAGTGCCATGTCCTTCATAAGTAAATGTTACATTTAAATCGTCATAACTGTTAATAGTATGGTTTACGGTGAAATAACCGTTATGATCACTTACGGCAGAATATATTTTACCATTAACATCAATGATTATAATACCACCTTTTACAGGAGTGTTATCACTCAACAGTTTA
>DUHK01000135.1:8349-8934 GCA_013330915.1 Methanosphaera sp.
TAATAGTACTGCCCACAACATCATCAGCCCTTTTATACATGAAAAGATTCGTAGGAATATCCCGTTTAACAACTGTGTAAACAGTTGAATTAGTAGATGACAAATACAATGAATTTCCATCATAAGTGAAAATTATGTTTAAATCATCATATGATGAGATTGTATAATTAATTGTGAAATAACCATAACCACCAGTTTTAGCACTGAAATTCTGATTATTGACACTTATTATGACCGTTTCTCCTTTAATTCCTTCACCATTACACTGGAGTTTACCACTAACCTTAATAGTACTGCCTACAACATCATTAGCCCTTTTATACATGAAAAGATTCGTAGGATTCAAAGGTTTTAGAACCGTATAAACAGTTGAATTAGTACATGGTGAAAAAGTGTTATTTCCATCATAGGAATATGTTACATTTAAATCCTGATAACTGTCAATTGTATGGTTTATTGTGAAATAACCGTTATGATCACTTACAGCAGAATAATTCTTATCATTTACCTTAATACTGACAACCCCACCATTTACTGGAGTGTTATCACTCAACAGTTTACCACTAACCTTAATAGTACTGCCCA
>DUHK01000155.1 GCA_013330915.1 Methanosphaera sp.
AAGATAATATTTTTTAAATTAATTAAAAAATAAAATTAATTTTTTAATAATTTTATTAATTGATTAAATTATTAATTTAAATCAATTAATATTTTTTATATCATTAAATAAATTCTAATTTCATTTAAAATTTGTTTATTAACTAACACAATATTTAAATAAATATTTGATTAATAGTTTAATTTACTTAATGAGTTTTTAAATCAGTATTTATCCCATAAGAACTTCGACTACATTTTTGCTTCCTTCAGGCTGTTTTGGAATAACATTTCCAGAAACTTCATTTCCATTAACAACTAATTTTTTGACACCTTTCATGACACCATTATTTCTAACAGTAATAGTATAATCAGCACCTCTGAATTTTCTATGAACAGTATATTCTTTCCAATCAGCAGGAATGCATGGATCTATTTCTAATCCATTATAATTAGGTTTAATACCTAAAATGAATTGAGTAATAGCATACCAATTCCAGGCTGCAGTACCAGTTAACCATGAGTTTTTAGCTTCACCTGGTCTGAAGGCTTCTTTACCAGCAGTCATTTGACTATAAACATATGGTTCAACTTTATGAAGTTTTTGATATTTTTCTTCAATATATGCAGGGCATATTTTTCTGTAATAATCCCAAGCATAATCTCCTCTTCCTAAAACAGTTTCTCCAATAATAACCCATGGGTTATTGTGTGAGAAAACAGCACCATTTTCTTTGTAACCTTTTGGATATGAAGAAATTTCACCATATTCAACAACATATTCAGTGAAAGCTGGATAATTTAATACAATACCATGTTCGAAATCTAAATATTTTTTGACTGAATCTAAAGCTTTTTTGACCATACCTTCTTCTAAACCAATTCCAGCCATTGTACACCAACCTTGGGATTCGATGAATATTTTAGCTTCTTTGTTTTCGTGACTTCCGACTTTTTTTCCATAATAATCATAAGCACGTAAATACCATTCTCCATCCCAACCATATTTTTTGACAGCTTCTACCATATCAGCAATTAATTTTTCGGCTTTTTTAGCTTCATCGTCTTTTTTGATTTGTTTGCATAATTCAACATAGTCTTTACCGACAACTACAAATTGACCAGCAATCATCAAAGATTCAGCTTTGCTTCCTTCAGTTTTATTTTCAGTGGTTTGGAAAGATTCATTTGGATCCCATGAGAAGCAATTTAAGTTCAAGCAATCGTTCCAATCAGCTCTTCCAATCAAAGGTAACATATGAGGTCCCAAATTTTTAACAACATGATCGAAAGATACTACTAAATGTTCAAATAAGGGAACTTCAGTTCCAGGAACATTATCATATGGTACTTTTTCATCAAGAATTGAGAAATCTCCTGATTCTTTAATATAGCAAACTGTACCAAAGATCAACCATAATGGGTCATCGTTGAATCCACCTCCAATATCGTTATTTCCTCTTTTGGTCAAAGGTTGATATTGATGATAGCATCCTCCGTCTTTGAATTGAGTAGAAGCAATATCAATAATTCTTTCTCTGGCTCTTGAGGGGATTTGATGTACGAAACCTACTAAATCTTGGTTTGAATCTCTGAATCCCATACCTCTACCAATACCACTTTCGAAGAAAGAAGTAGATCTTGAGAAGCAGAAGGTAATCATACATTGATATTGATTCCAAATGTTAACCATTCTATCAAGCTTTTCATTTCCACTATGAATATAATAAACACTTAAAAGATTATCCCAATATTCTTTGAGTTCATTAAAAGCTTTTTCGACTTTTTCTGAAGTGTTAAATTTTTCAATAGTTTCTTTTGCTTTTTTCTTATTGATGACGTTCTTTGATTCCCATTTTTCATTCATGGCATTTTCAACATATCCAAGGACGAAAACATATTCTTTTGATTCTCCTGGAGCAAGTTCAACTTCAATATAATGTGAAGCAATTGGTGACCATCCATGAGCTACAGAATTTCCTGATATTCCTGCTGTTACAGCTCTAGGATTTTTGAATGCATTATAAAGTCCAATGAAAGTTTCACGATCTGAGTCATATCCTTGAATTGGGACATTGACACTGTAATAGGCATAGTGATCTCTTCTTTCTTTATATTCAGTTTTGTGGTAAATTACTGATCCTTCAATTTCAACTTCTCCTGTAGAGAAATTTCTTTGGAAATTTTCCATATCAGTGGAGGCATTCCATAAACACCATTCAACAAATGAAAATAATTTTAATTTTTTTGGGAATGGAGTATTATTGGTTAGTTTTAGTTTTTGGACTTCAGCATGAGTTTTTAAAGGAACAAAGAATAAAACTTGGGCTTCAACTCCATCTTTTTCACCAGTGATAATAGTATAATTTAAACCATGTCTACATTCATATGTATCTAATGGAGTTTTGCATGGTTTCCAACCTGGATTCCAGATAGTGTCTCCATCTTTAATATAGAAATATCTTCCACCATCATCCATAGGTACACCATTGTATCTATATCTGGTGATTCTTCTGAATTTTGCATCTTTGTAGAAATCATATCCTCCTGCTGTGTTTGAAATAAGTCCAAAGAAATCTTCATTTCCTAAATAGTTTATCCATGGCCAAGGAGTCTGGGGATCTGTTATTACATACTCTCTTCTTTTATCATCGAAGTGACCGTAGCTCATTATTTTATATATAAATAAAAATTGAATAAAACTTTTATATTAATCAATATCAAATATTTATTTCAA
>DUHK01000054.1 GCA_013330915.1 Methanosphaera sp.
GGAAATGTTCACAGAACTCAAAACTTCCAAAACATGACTTATGAGGATTTTTTGATTAGTGCCAGCGTACTGAGAGAAAACCTTGAAATAGTTGCATTCAACGCTTCAAAATATTATCCAAATTTATTGGACAAAATATATTTGGGTGAAGCAATTTTGCGTACTGTAAGAAGTACTAATAAACTTGTAAATACCAATACTAATTTGGGAATTAGTATGCTTATGATTCCACTTTCTGCCGGTTTTGGAGCTTTACACGATTCGGAAAACATATACAATTTACCTAAAATTGTTGATATCATAATGAAAAACACCCGGCCTGATGATGCGGTTGCGGTTTCAAAGGCAATTGTACTGGCTAAGGCAGGTGGTTTGAATAAAACACACAATTACGATGTAAACAATCCCAACACATTAAATGAGATTGTTGATAACCATGTTAATCTCTATGATCTATTTAAGATGTCAGCTAAGTATGATAAAATTTCCTATGAACTGGTAAATGGGCTGCCATTAATATCAAAATACGGCTTTCCAACTTTTACTAAATACGATGGGGAATATTCAAAAAATGATGTAACCCTGGAAATATTTTTAACCATACTTTCAAATGTCCCTGATACTTTAATAACTAGAAAGTATGGTAAGGAAGTTGCAAATCTTGTTTCAAATAGGGCTAAAAGAATTTTGAAAGAAACGGAAATAAATACTGAAGAACGTCTAAAACAATTGAAAGATTTCGATGAATACCTGATTAATAAAAAATATAATCCTGGAACAACTGCTGATTTTACGGCAGCATCATTATTTGTTGGATTGGTAGATAAATATTCAAATGAAAAATTATAAAGGGGAGGAAATATTTGATGTTAAAGAAAATTAAAAATGAATTACATCTTTATGAAAAAAAATTACTTAAACAATTGTCCACAGATACGAATTTAACACCTGAAGAAATAGCTCAACAGGAAGACATGCCAGTTAAAGCAGTAACTAGTGCTGCAGGTATGCTTTCAAGTAAGGATATCATAGATGTTGATAAAATATCAACGGATATCATAAGTTTATCTGAAGAAGGTGAAGAATATGTATCATACGGATTACCTGAACACAGAATTCTCAAAGCATTACAAGACTTTTCTTCTGAAGGTAAAGATGAAGTAGCTATTGATGAAATTATTGAAAGAGCAGGAATATCCAAACCTCAAATGAATTTTTCAATAGGAATATTGATGCGTCATAGATGGGCAAAAATGAAAGACGGAAAGCTTTCAATAACACAGGAAGGTAAAGATGTTGATTTAAATCAATTACCTCAAGTTAAATTCCTAAAATTCATCAAAGATAAAAAACAAGTTGCCGAAAATGAAATTCCTGATGAATTTAAAGAAATCAGAAAAGAGTTCAATAAAAGAAAAGAACTGTTCCATATAAAAACTTCACAGGAATTCAAGTTCAAAATAAATGATTTAGGACGCCAAATAATTGATGATGGAATAGAAATTCAGGAAGAAGCAACACAGTTAACACATGAACAACTAAAAACAGGATCCTGGAAAAACTTACATTACAGGGGATATGATATAAATGCATCAGCACCTAATGTTTTCCCTGGAAAAGTACATCCTTTACAACAGACAATAGAAGAAATCAGGAGCATATTCATCGATTTAGGTTTTGATGAAGCAAAAGGAAATATTCTGGAATCAGCATTCTGGAATTTTGATATGCTCTTCCAACCACAGGACCATGCTGCTAGGGAGATGCAGGATACATTTTATGTAAACAATCCTCCAATTGCAGATTTGCCAGATGATGAACTGGTAGAGAAAACTAAGATAGAACATGAAACCGGAGGAAATACGGGAAGTAAAGGATGGCAATACAAGTGGGATGTTGAAGTTGCAAAACAAATGATTCTAAGAACACATACCACCGGTTTATCAGTACGATATTTATCACAACACGAACCGCCATTGAAAATGTTTTCTGTAGGTAGGGTATTCCGTAGAGAAACATTGGATTATAAACACTTGCCTGAATTCCATCAAGTTGAGGGAATTGTTGCAGGTGATGATATGAGTTTCAAAAATCTACTGGGTATATTAAAGGAATTCTATAAGAAATTAGGATTCAAGGTAAGATTCAGACCGGCATATTTCCCATACACATATCTTTCAGTGGAATCTGAAATTTATGTTCCTGAAAAGAAAAGCTGGATGGAACTTGGTGGTTCAGGAATGTTCAGGCCTGAAGTTCTTGAACCGTTAGGAATCAAAACACAGGTGGCAGCATTTGGTTTAGGTATTGAAAGATTAGCAATGATGCGTTGTAACGTTGAGGATATTCGTCAATTATATCAAAGTGATATAGGATGGTTACGTCAATTACCTGTAACTAAGAATATTAAATCATTTTAAATTAAGGAGGGATAGATTATGGTAATCAGTCCATTAGAATTTAATTTAGAAGCAATAACAAATACAATTACCATGTTGGAAAAAGAAAATAAGGAAGAAAACAAAGAAAAAATTGAAAGTCTTAAAAAAGAACGGGATAACTTGTTAAAAGAATTAAAAGTATTCTAATCTTTTAATCTATTTTTTTTATACATTTTTTTGAGTTGATATTGATGGAATTATTAGTTAGTGCAATAAATTTAGAAGAAGCTAAAGAAGCCAAAACGGGAGGAGCTGATATCTTAGATGTAAAAAATCCTAAAGAAGGTTCATTAGGGGCTAATTTTCCATGGATAATAAAACAGATAAGTGATTATGCAAATAATGAAATAATCGTTAGCACAACAATTGGTGATGTTCCTTACAAACCGGGAACAGTTTCTTTAGCAGCTTTAGGAAGTGCCGTTTCAGGATCCAACTATGTTAAGGTAGGATTATATGGAACCAAAAATTATGATCAGGCACTGGAAGTGATGAATGCAGTTGTCAAAACAATCAAGGAATATGATGAGAATATTGTTGTGGTTGCATGTGGTTATGCCGATGCATATAAGGTGGGTTCAATTCTTCCTGATGAAATTCCTCTTGTAGCTAAGGACAGTCATTCCGATATTGCAATGCTTGACACATACATCAAGGATGGTCATAGATTAACTGATCATTTAACTGAAGAAGAACTGGAATGTTTTGTTCAAAAAGCCCATGATTATGGACTTAAAGTAGCATTAGCAGGTTCAGTTAACAAAAATGATGTGGCAATGTTAAAACGTGTAGGTTGTGACATTATGGGTGTCAGAGGTTGCGTATGTAGTGGTGGTGACAGAAATAATGGAACCATTGATTGTCGATTAGTAAAGGAATTAAAGGATAACATTTAATTAGAATTTATGATAAAGATAATACTAATATAAAATTTTACTTATTAGTTAATCAATTTTTATGGGGGCATTTTTATGAGTAAGTTTACAGAAAAATTAACAAAAGCAGAAGATACTTATACATTTGATGATTTTTTAATTAAACCAGGATTGTCTAATATAGAACCTAAAGATGTAAAATTAGATACAAAAGTATCTACAAATTATAATTTGAACATTCCTGTAGTAAGTTCAGCAATGGATACAGTTACTGAATCTGATATGGCAATTTCTCTTGCAAGACAAGGTGGTCTTGGAGTAATTCATAGAAATTTAACAATAGAACAGGAAGTTAAAGAAGTAAAAAAAGTCAAGTTTGCAAATGAATTGACAGTAAAAGATGTTATAACAATTTC
>DUHK01000013.1 GCA_013330915.1 Methanosphaera sp.
CAAATAGGTAAATCCTCTAATATGGTGACATATGGAGTACAACAAGTAGAAATGGCCACAAATATGGGAGCTACAGATAAATTGTTGGTTTTAGATATCTTCGTAAGAGAAAAGAAAACACAAAACATTATGAATAATGTGGAAAATATGGGAGGGGTAGTGGAAATTATCAGCAGTGAACATGATGCGGGAAAACAATTGGAATCCCTGGGTTCAATAGCAGCATTTTTACGATACCCAATATAGTAAAAATTTAATACTTAATATTTTTATAAATATATAATAGATAAATCTTTATTAGTAAAAAAATGCTTTTACAAATAATGATTTAAAACAATTAGATTAGGTGAATATATGGAAATATATCTAATGTGGATATCTGCATTTATTCTCACCTTGATTTTAACAATATTATTCACGGTAATATTTACAAAAATTAAAGGAAATCTTTTTGAAGACATACGTGGAGGAATCCCTAGAGGGGTAGGTATAGCCCCATTTATTGCAATGTTAGTATTTTTCCCGCAACCGTACAATATTCTCATAGCAATCATTGGTATCACAGCATTCATTGATGATGTTATTGGTAGAGTAAATTTAAATGCCTACATTGAATTAGGTCAATTCTTCAGAGGATTGGGTTTACTTATTGTTATGATAATGGCTTATATTATTATGGGACCAGTAGGAATATTGGTTGCTTTAATGATACAAATATTAAATATTGCAGACATGCAACCTGGTACAGCATGTTTATCAGTAATTATAATGTCTGTAGTATCATTTGCAATTTTAGCTATATTACAGTCTCCAGCATTTTACATACCAGTATTGCTAATAGCAATAACTTTGGGTTACATGTCCTTAGATTATTCTGGTTATATAATGATGGGGGAAATAGGAAATCATTCCTTTGGAGTAGCTCTTGGAATATGTCTTGCATTAGTATCAGCAGCATTAACTAAAACGATAGTTCCTGCAAATATCTTCTATCCGGTTGAATTTATAATAATGTTAATATTATTCTTAATAACTGCTTTGATCATAGCATATTTAAGAAGAGAAACACTGGACTATTATTTAAGTACATACCTGCACATTGACAATCCTACTTATGGTGACTTTGTTATGGATGTATTAACCGGTGGTGGATTGGGAGATTTATGCAGAAAACTATTCTTAGGTGATGCACAGATTAATGTTAAAAATTCCTTTTTAAAATCTTTAGGTGCAAGAAGATTAGTGTATAATCCAGTAAGAATTAAAAGAACTTCAAATAACCAATCTTTAAATAGGACAGATTAATTTCGAGAATATCCGTCTTATTTAACCTACTATTTTTTATTATTTTTTTCTACCTAAAAATCAAAACATTTATATATATTACATATTATATTTATCTGTGTTAAACATAGTTTAGGGAGATATGTAAAATGTATGAAGTAGTTTTAGAAAGAGAAGATTGCACCATGTGTGGAAATTGCGTCGAATTAGACGAAACATTATTCACCTTTGATGATGATGACAGAGCAACTATCGTAGGTTCCTCCAGAGAGGACGATGTTGATGAATTAGAAACAGACGATATTGAAATTTATAAGGAAGCATCAGATAATTGTACTGGAGAATGTATAGAAGTATACGATGATGAAGGAAATCCAGCATAATTATTTTTTTTAATAGGGATGAAGTAATCCCTTCTTTTTTTTAACTTTTTATGAACATTACAGATAAATTTTTTTTTAACATATTTTTTTCAATGATTTTATTAAATATCGATAATAAATATTAAATTATTGAATTTATTATTTAATAAATCGAAGGTTGTAGTTTTAATGAAATTATTAATTTTTGTTACTGGAAGAGGTACTGGGGGAGATGCAGTTACCGCTTACAATATTTTTCAATCATTAAAGGAAAAGGGTATAGAAAGTAAAATAGTTCTGGATCCATCTGCTCCAGGTTATTATTTTAAAAAACGCAACATTGACTGGTTACAATCTCCAATTCCTGCAGCTGGTGGACACGCATCATCAAAGTCCAGATTATTTAAAGCAGGTTTAAAGTCATTAAACGCTATTTTTTCAGGTTCAAAATTGATTAAAAAGGAAAAAGCAGATGGTGTTGTGGGAGTAATTGGTGGAGGAGTAGCTATTGGTTGTTTATCTGCTAAACTAGCAAGAGTTCCTTCTATAGGAATAGTTGCAACTCCTACTGATACAAAAATATCATTGAAGGTAAATCCAACATTAATATTACCTGAATCACCTGATTTCACTAAAGATCATGTTGAGTCAAAATATGATATCAAAAAACAGTATTCACCTATAAAGGCTGATGTTATTGAAGGAAATAAAGATAATATTTTATCAAAATTGCCATCTAAATTTGATCCAACTAAAAAAACAGTATTGTTCTCATCAGGTTCAACATTATTTGATGATATGGCAAAGGCGGCCAGAAGATATGCCGAAGAAAATAATGATGTAAACATCTTTGTAATAGGAGCTCCTTTAAAAGAAGAATTGGAAGATATAATTAATCATCCTAATATTATGAACCTCGGTTACATCAATTATATGAAAGATTTATACGATTTGATAGATCTGGCCATAATCACTGATGACGGTTTAACATTGCATGAAACATTGGCTTGTGAAATACCTGTAGTTGTTGTTTTGGGAGTTAAATATGGACGTTATCATGGTTTGTCCAAAATATTTGACGGTGCGGTCTTGGAAAGTAATGTCGATAACATAACAGAAAAAGTAAATTATGCCCTGGAAAACTATGATGATATGTATAATTCTACAAAACTATATTCAAAAGATATTATTAATGGAACAAATGATTTAACTGATTTTGTTGTTAAACATTTATCCAAATAATATTTTTTTGTTCTCTTTTTTTAATCAAGATACCTTTTATAATATTCAGTAAGCTTGGATATTCCATCGGTTGATGGATGTATTTCAAGGAAATTGTCGAATTGATCTGCTTTTTTACCATCCTTAATTGCTTTAATCATGTAAGGTAGTGCAATGTTGGATGATGGTGAAATTGCAATAATGTTGTTAATTTCATTGCTATCAAGGTTGATATTTTCCTTTGTAAAACCAGTATTCCCTTCAAGGGTGAACCAGAATGTTGAAGGACCGGCCGCTCCCGGTAATACGATTTCCTGTCCATTATCTGAAACGTCAGTGCCTAACAAATAGCTGACATCATATGGTAAGGTTATTGTCATAGGGATTAATGAGTAATCAGGTTTAATTTTTTTACCCATGATGTTTTTTATGGCTGCCATACCTTCCATTCGTGATACTGGAGTTGATAATATACCACCGATAACATCTCCTGCTGCATATATGTCTTCGTTTGAAGTTTGCATGTATTCATCAACGATTATGTTTCCTTTTTCATCCCTTTCAACAATGTCCTTAACTATATCTGAGTTTGCCTTTACACCAGTGGCAAGTAATACTGTACCTTCTATTTCACCATAATTTGTAATAACTGATGTATCTGTAATCTCTTTAATTTCCACATTTTCATGTACCATAGTATTTTTAAGCAATTTAGATACAATATACTCTTCTGATTTGCTGTCATTTAACACTTTAAGGAACTGACTTCTACATAATATGTCTACCTGACTGCCCATTGAAGAAAAAATTCCAGCATATTCTGCGGCAGTGGAACCTCCTCCAATAATGACCAATTTTTCGGGTACTTCTTTAATTTTCAGAGTATCCTTATAAGTTAAGGCCTTTTCGGCACCGGGGATATTTGGAATTTTAGGTGATGATCCGGTACAAATTAACAGTTTATCATAAGGATATTCATCATCTTCATTTACAATCACAACCTTTTCATCAGCATTAACTGAAGCGGTGCCGTGAATAAATTCAACACCAGTATTTACAGTTTCCTTGGTAATGATTTTATGTATTTTCTTTTGGGTGTCTTTGATAAGTCCAGTAATTTTTTCATAATTAACCTTAGGTTTACAATCAAGAATTCCCAGTTCATCAAAGTTTTCAGCATCACGTATATGTTTAGAAACATCACTTAATGCACACACTACCATACATGCTTGATTTAAACATTTTCCACCAATATGTTTATTTTCAATCAGTGTAACATCGTTACCGTTTTCAGCAGCATACATTGCAGCAAAACGTCCTGCAGGTCCTGCTCCTATAATTACAATTTTCATTTTATCACATAAATTATTCTTTTATTAATATTTTTGTAATAAAAATATAATCTATTTTTGTTTTAAAGTGTATGAGGATTCTAATCAGGAAGTTACATGTGGCTGTATCTGATGATTTCTGATAACTGTTTTTTTACAAGACCCTCTTCAATTGCTTTACGGGAACATTCAACACCTTCCTCCAATGTTTTTACTTTATCTGCAACGTATAAAATGCTGGCAGAATTCATTAAAGATAAATTCATTCTTGCAACATCCTCTTTTGTTTGGGTTACATTATTTATGATGTTGTATATGATTTTTAAATGTTCTTCAGCAGTATCTGGAGCTACAATATCTTTCGGATTTGAATATTCCAATCCAAAGTCGTCGGGAGTAATATATCTGGTATATATTTCATCATTTTCAATGAATGCAACTTTGGTTTTACCAATGTTTGATATTTCATCCATTGCATCATTTCCTTTTTCATCAAATCCATGAACAATCATACCCCTTTTAACACCCAAATTTTTAGACACCTCGGCAACAGCTTCAACAAGATCTGGATCGTATACTCCTGTCATTCTGGCAGTTACATTGCTGGGACATGTAATTGGACCAATCAAGTTGAATATTGTTCGGGTTTTCAAATCTTTTCTGATTTTCATAACGTTTTTAGTTGCAACATGGTATTTAGGTGCAAATATAAATGCAAAATTACATCCCTCAAGTGAATTTATGACCTGTGAAGGAGACAATTCAATGTTCACACCCAATGCTTCCAGAGCATCCGCTCCACCAAATTTACTGCTGACACTTCTGTTTCCATGTTTTGATATTTTTGCACCACATGCACTGGCAATAATTGATGCTGTTGTACTGACATTAAATGTCTTTAATGTGTCTCCACCAGTACCGCAACTTTCAACCAAATATTCATCAGGATTATAATTGATTTGAATAGCATGGTCTTTCATGCTTTGTGTCAAACCGGTTATCTCGTCAATGCTTTCACTTTTCATTCGTAAAGCAATAAGAAACGCAGATACTAATGTATCAGGATACTTTCCACTTATTAAATCATTCATACATTCATATGCTTCCATTCTTGTTAAATTTCGTTGTTTATCTAAAACATCATCAAAAACTTCTCTTATCATAATCAATCCCTCATGGTTGCAGCTTTCATAGTCTTGATGTAATCTGCTATTTTCATAAACATATCATCGTAATTTTCCAGATTATCTGCTATAATATTAATCAATGCACTACCTACAATAGCGCCATCAGAACCTGCATTCAAAACTTCCCTAACATGTTCTTCTTTTGAAATACCGAATCCTACACAAATCGGAATGTCGGTATGTTTTTTAATTCTTTTAATTAATTCAGTTGTGTCATGTTCTACTCTTGCTCTTGCACCTGTTGTTCCCATCACTGATGCAAGATAAATAAATCCTCCAACATTTTTAGTAATTTCCTTTAGTCTTTCATTGGTTGTTGCTTGTGAAACTATGAAAATCTGTTCCAAATCATAGGTGTTGGCCGCATTAACTGCATCTGTTGCTTCTTCAGGTGGTAAATCTGCAATCAAAACAGCATTTATTCCAATATCACTTAATTTTTTATAAAATTCTTCAATTCCATACTTGTAAACAAGATTATAATACAACAGAAGACCTATCGGTTTATCAGTATAATTTCGTAGTTCTTCCAGAAATTTAAAACATTTTTGTATTGTCATCCCACTTTCAAAGGCACGTAAATCCGCATTTTGAACACTTGCTCCATCAGCAACAGGATCTGAAAATGGAAAACCAATTTCCAGGGCATCGGCTCCGTTATCAACCAATGTTCTGGCAATTTCCAGTGAAGTATCATAGTCAGGATCACCCGCGACAATAAATGGAATAAAAATTCCTTCATTTGTTTTTTTGGACATTTCAAAAATTTCAGAATAATCCAGTTTTTTCATATTTCCACCCCTAATTCTTTTGCAACAGTAAACATGTCCTTATCTCCTCTTCCAGACAAATTCACGATTATTGTTTTACCTTTGTTCTCCTCTTTTTTTGCATACTTGATTGCATATGCTATTGCATGTGAACTTTCCAGTGCAGGTATGATTCCTTCAGTTTCACATAGTATTTTCAATGCTTCCAAGGCTTCGTCATTGTTTATAGGAACATATTGAGCTCTGTTAATGCTGTTTAAATAAGCATGTTCTGGTCCCACACCCGGATAATCCAGTCCTGCAGATACGCTGCTGGTTTCACTTATCTGTCCATCTTCATTCTGTAAAATAACAGATAATGAACCGTGTAAAATACCTTCACTACCTTTCGTGAGGGTGGCTCCGTGTTCTATGCCTTCTGTTCCTTCACCACCTGCTTCCACACCAATCAAATCAACATCCACATCATCAACAAATCCGCTGAAGATTCCCATTGCATTACTTCCTCCACCAACACAGGCAATGATGGTGTCAGGAAGCTTTCCTTCCAATTCTAAAATTTGTTTTCTGGCTTCATTTCCTATGACACTTTGGAAATATTTTACCATTGTTGGATATGGGTGTGGACCCATGGTTGTGCCTATAAGGTAATGTGTCGTATCCAAATTAGAAATCCAGTATCTGAATGCTTCATTAATGGAATCTTTTAAAGTCTTTGAACCCATATCAACAGGAATTACTTCTGCTCCTGATAATTCCATACGGAACACATTCAATTTTTGTCTTTCCACGTCTTTTGCACCCATGAAAACCTTCACATCCAAACCTAATTTTGCACCTATAACTGCAGTTGCAATTCCATGTTGTCCTGCACCAGTTTCAGCAATAAGTTGGGTTTTTCCCATGTATTTGGCCAGCAATCCCTGTCCAATGGCATTGTTTATTTTATGAGCGCCGGTATGTAACATATCCTCTCTTTTTAAGTATATTTTACAACCTAACTTCTTGGATAAATTTTCAGCAAAGTATAATCCTGTAGGTCTTCCTGCAAATTCCCTTAAATATAAATTTAATTCATTCGTAAATTCCTCGTCATCTTTATATTTATAAAATGCTTCTTCCAATTCTTCTATGGCAGGTATCAATAGTTCCGGTACAAAAATACCACCATATTTTCCAAATTTTCCATCATATTTCATAGTATCATAGTTCCTTAGTCATTTTAAGAATTTTCTTTATTTGAGTTACGTTCTTTCTTCCGGGGCTGATTTCAACGCCACTGTTTAAATCAATCATATCGAAATAACATAAATTCTCTTGAACTGTTTCAAGATATTCAAGATTTAATCCGCCGGCCAGTATTACATTAATGTTCCTGTTAACCGATTTGATAATTTTACTTGCACGTACTGCTGTTTCAATCGGTATTTGTTTGTTTGTTCCACCTGTTAATCCGTCATCAACATAATCCAATAGGATATTTTCACAATTGAGACCATACATTTTAATTTCATCAATAACTTTTTTGTCTATGCTTTTGCTCAATCCAATTACCTTTGTAATGTTTAAATGATTACAGTTGTGGTATTGATTTAACCATTGTAAATATATAAGATCGTAATGGTTTAATGAGTGTAATTGAATATTGAATATTTGGGTTCTATTTATGGTTTCAATAGTCTTATAAGCGTTATCTGGTTCCAATACCAAAGTTCCCGTGTGTTTGTTCTTTAATTTTTTTCCAAGATAGTTAATTCTATTGATTGAAATGTTCCTTTTTGATCTTTCAATATTTATAAAACCTATGCGGTCTACATTCATTTTTTCTATTTTCTTCATTTCCTTTTCATCAGTAATTCCACATACCTTTACTTTAATGGTCACACCAATACCTCCCTTAATCTTTTAATGTCAAACTAAGCTGATTTATGTAATTTCCAATTTCAGAAGAATGTCTGTCTTTTAAGATACTGGTACCAATTAAAACAGCATCGGCACCATAATTTCTTAACAGTTGTGCATCTTCTATGCTTTCAACTCCACTTTCGGAAATCAAATAATTCGGAACGTATTTTCTTAACTTTTCAGTAGTTTCCAAATCAACAGTTAAATTAGTTAAATTTCTATTATTGATTCCTATTATTTTAGGATTCAAATCAATAACCTGATTAATGTCTTCAATATCATGACATTCTATAATCGCATCCAAGCCAAGATTCTCACAGATATTAATATAACCATCCATATCAGGACATATCCCGTTTATTAACAGGATGCAACTGGCATTGTTTATTGCGGATTCATAAATCATGTATTCATCAACAACAAAATCTTTTCGCAATAACGGTTTGGATGTCAACCGGTTGGCAGTTTTGAAATTTTCAATGTTGCTGTTAAAATACACTTCTTCAGTTAATACAGATATCATGTCAACAGGATATTTATCATAAAGTTGAATAATCTCTTCAACTTTTAATGAAGTAATATCTCCTTTTGAAGGGCTTGCAGGTTTATATTCAGCTATAAGTTTGGTTGTTTTGCCCTCTTTAAGCTTTTCTTCAAATCTGAATTTCTCCGTTTTTGTTGAAACAAAATCATATGCTTCCTTTTTGATTTCTTCCAATGATTTCTTATTCTTATTTTTCATCAGGATTTTCATTTTGTTTTCAACAATTTTTTCTATAACATTCATAGTATCAGTTATCCTTGGATATCTAGGAAGTTTTTTATTATGACATCACCATATGAACTGCCTATTGATTCAGGATGAAACTGAATACCGAATGTAGGATATGTTTCATGTTCTATGGCCATAATTATATTTTCGTCTGTAGTGCTGGTTACTTTAATCCCGTCAGGAATGCTTGCAGGGTCACAAATTAATGAATGATACCTTATTATTTCAAATTCTCGAGGAACATTGTTGAATAATTTTGATTTTTCATGGATAATCACATCTTTTTTTCCATGTACCGGTAAATTTTTAATTATTCTGCCACCATATTCTATAAAGATTCCTTGATGACCTAAACAAACTCCCAATATTGGAATGTGTCTGAATTTTTTAATTATTTCCTTGCATATTCCGAAATCACGTTCAACATTGGGATTACCAGGACCTGGTGATAATATGATATGGCTGGGATTTAATTTTTCGATTTCCTTCAAGGATATTTCATCATTTCTTGCAACAGTTATATCCTCATTAAATTTTCCCACCAATTGGTACAGGTTATATGTAAATGAATCATAGTTATCTATAATCAGTATCATTCTATCACCTCTGTACCAGATTCTTTAAGGGCTTGAAGTAATGCTTGTCTTTTATGTCTGCATTCATTATATTCTGATGTGGGATCGGAATCATATACTATTCCGGCCCCGGCCTGTATTTCGGCTCTTTGACCATATGTTGTCAATGTTCTTATGGTTATTGCAAAATCCGCATTTCCATTTAATGAGAAATATCCTACAGAACCTCCATACGGTCCACGGGCATATTTTTCTTTTTGATTTATTATTTCCATGGCTCTTATTTTTGGTGCTCCGCTTAATGTTCCTGCAGGGAATAATGAAGTAAATGCATCTACTGAATCTAATTCCTCACGGATATCTCCTGTAACATGACTGACCAGATGTTGTACGTGAGAAAATTTTTTAATATTATAAAATTCTTCAACATTGACACTCTTTCTTTTACTGATTTTTCCAATGTCATTTCTGGCTAAATCTACAAGCATTAAATGTTCGGCCAGTTCCTTTTCATCATTAAGTAAGGATTGTTCTAAGTTTTTATCTTCTATGCTGTTTTTTCCTCGTGGTCTTGTTCCTGCAATAGGATAGGATTCCACTTTTCCTCTTTCTAATCTCATCAGCATTTCCGGACTGGAACCGATAATTTCTCTTTCACCAAGTTTAATGTGGTACATGTAGGGTGATGGATTGATTTTTCTTAGATGTTCATATAATGGTAATTTACTTCCCTTTATGACCAGATTTTCTGCATTTGAAATAACTGCCTGAAATATTTCACCATCTTCTATTAATCTTTTAGTTTCCAGGATGTTGTTTTCATATTCCTCTTGTGTCAAATCTTCATCTAAAAGTTTATACTCTAAAATTCCATTTGAATGTTTTTGATTGTAGATTTGTTTTATTAATTCACTTCTATCTTCATTCAATGTTGTGTATTCACATTTTTTATTGATGTTGTCATAGATTATACAGTCTAAGAATAATCCAAATTCAAAGTCAGGATAAATACTTTTGTTTGTTGGAATTTTTTCGATATATTTTATACTTTCATATGAAACGTAGCCTACTAAGCCTCCTCGAAATCCTTTTTCATGGTAATCTTTTATTATAAATTCCTTTAATTCCATGAAAGGATTTTCTGAATGATAACTTGTTGTTTTTGTATCCGTGATAATTTTTACTTCATTATCGTGTGCTAATATTTTAGCTATTGGATTAAATCCTATAATGGAATATCTGGATAATCCGTTATCAGATTCCATTGATTCTAGTAGAAAAACGTCATTATAATTATAGTACAAGTTTTTAAATAGTTTAAATGGATTGTCTATTTCAATTTCCTTTGGTTTGGGTTTTTTAATTTTTTGTTTTAAATTGCCAAAAACACTCACTTCTGTTCATTTTTTTTCACCTTTGTTTTCTATATAATAATTACAACAAGGTACTATTTAAATCTTTAATGTATAAATCTATACATTAAAAATATATATTTTACATCTGATAATATAATTATAGATATATATGGAGAAAGAATATGTGGAAAAAGTTTTTTAACAAGTTTGACAATTATCCATCACAAAAAAAGGTTGCAAGAAAATTATTGCAATTGGGACTTAAAGTGGGAGAAAACAAGAAAGTATACTGTAATGATGTTGAAATAAACATATCCTCCTTAGCAAAATCTATTGATACTGATAGAAGGGTGGTATCTGCAACAATTGAGAATATTCTTTCAGATAAAGAGTTAAAAGAAATATTTACAAACATCAAATCTGCAGGAACTGTGCTTGCAAATATTTCACAAGAACTGGGATTGGGAGTAATTGAAATTGAGGGAGATGCCCAGAAAACAGGTATATTAAACCAAGTTACAAAACTTTTAGCTGATGAGAATATAAGTATAAGACAGGCATATGCATCTGATCCTGAGTTATTTGCAACACCTTACATGACAATAATTACTGATAATGCGGTGGATGGACGTATTATTCCTTTGTTATTGAAAATTGATGGTGTTAATAAAGTTTCCATGTACTGAAATATTATCCTCAGATATAAATAATACTTGAAATAAATCATTTAATAAGAATAAAAAAATAAATTGTAATATACTAAATATAATGTTTTAATTTAATAGGGAGGATAATTTTATGTGTATAGCAGCACCTGCAAAAATATTAGAAATCAACAATAATGTAGCTACTTGTGATTTTGGTGGAGTTAGGCAAGAAGCTAAATTAGATCTTGTTGAAGCAGATATAGGAAATTA
>DUHK01000060.1 GCA_013330915.1 Methanosphaera sp.
TTGGTTCATATGGATTTTAATTTTATTAAACCAGTATATTTTGGTTATGATGTGGAAATTAGAACGTATATTACCAAAATTTCAAAAAGTTCCTTAACACTTTCACAGGAAGTTTGGCAAAACGGTCAATTAAGATTAAATGGTAACTGTGTGATGTTATATTATGATTATATTAAACAGGAAAGTAATTTAATACCTGATAATATCAGAAATAAATTGATGAATCATTTAATATCATCAAAAGAACTTGAAGAAAAAAACAGACTGGAAATGAAGAATAAAAAAGAAAATAAAAAAGAGTTTGTTGAATCAGATTAATTATTACATCTGATTTCCCATTATAAAGTTCATTATATCTTCAGGAGATGATCTGTTTACAATGGATAGGTAAGGATCATCAGATTTACGTTTTATTATTAAAATGTCCGATACATTTCCTTCTTTTATACTTATATCTTTACCCAATATTTTAAATCCATTGATTGTTGCCATTTTTAATATGTCATATGCTGTTATCTTGTTTTTATATGACCCGCGAACTGCCTTGAGTGTATATTCCATTTCTCTAAACATATCCGGCTGGTTAAACATCACATTATCCGTTCCCAGTGCCACATCAATATCGTTTTCCACATATGCACTTACTGGTGGAACACCGACAGACAACATACCATTTGATCGTGGACATGCCACTACGACAGGACTTGTTGCTTCCATCAACTCGAGGTCCTGCAGTATTGGATGAGTTGCATGTACAATTGTTGTAAATCCAGCTTTTAATGCTCGTTCTATTTCTGTTTGATTTGTTAATTGTACGGATGTTTCTTGGAGTTCATAGTATTCTGCCACGTGTATTACCGCTAATTTGTCTTCCTGATTACAGACTTCAGCAATTTGAAGCATTATTTCCGAATCAACATCTTGAACTCCACTTAATCCTATTCCATCACAATGCTGCAGTAACTCCCGTGTGATTAATCTTGCTTCTTCAGGTGTTGTTGATGGATCATAATATTTATCACTTCTTCCAAGAATGCAAGCGTTAATCGGTAGATCATATATTGCCTGTTTCAACAAGTTTATTCCTTTAATACCCCCTTCTCTGAAGTCAATAAACGTACTTGTTCCAGAATACAGCATTTCCTTTGCAGTTTCATGCATTGCATCTATTATTTCAGCATCGGATGCCTTTGAGAGTATTTGATGTTTAAGTCCATGTGGTGGTTCAACCAGTTCTTTTATTGATAAACCATCACCGACATCCCTTGATATAGAGTCACCTATATGAATATGTGCATTTATAAATGCAGGTAACACAATACAACCTGTGGCATCGATTATTTCACCATCTTCATCATTAGGTGATAGTTTAATTATACGTCCTTCATCGTTTATTATTACATTTGTTTCTACTGCTTTTAGTGTATGTCCAGTTAAAACCAAACCATTCTTAATAGTTATCATATGTAAAATCATCTCAAAAAAAAGGTTATAAAAGGGAGGTTAATTATTAGAATGCTTATTCAGCATATTCATTTAATGATTTAACTGTTAGTTCACCATTACTTGCTTCTTCAATAGCTTTTAATACTGCATTTGCAGCTGCAATGGTGGTTACATATGGAATACCCAATTCTACAGCCAATCTTCTAATAATATATCCGTCATCGGCGGATTGTTTACCACTAGGAGTATTGATTAAGAATGCAACTTCCCCATTGAGCATTGCATCTCTGATATTAGGAGAACCTTGACTTACTTTCCTGATGATATTCATGTCAACATCATCCACTGCTTCGGCAGTTCCTTTAGTAGCAATTAAGTCAAAGCCCAATTCTTTGGCTTTTTTAGCGATTGGTGCAATTTTTGGTTTATCCAAATCACGTACACTAATGAATATTTTACCTTCTGTAGGTAAATTATTGCTTGCTGACAATTGTGATTTATAATATGCTAAACCAAAGTTTTTGTCTATACCCATTGTTTCCCCAGTGGATTTCATTTCAGGACCTAAAACGGAATCGGATTTAGGGATTTTAAGGAATGGGAATACTGATTCTTTAACAGCAACGTGTTTGATGTCAGCATAGTTTACTAAATCAAAGTCTGAAAGTTTTGCACCTAACATTATTTTTGAAGCTATTTTTGCAATCGGAATTCCTATTGCTTTACTTACAAATGGAACTGTACGACTAGCCCTTGGGTTTGCTTCAATAATGTATAATTTTGGTTCAGGTTCCATCTTAATAGCATATTGTATGTTAATTAAACCAACAACTCCAAGTTTTAATGCTAATTTTCTGGTGTAGTCCTCAACTTGATCAATTATTTCTTTTGATACAGATTGTGGAGGAATTACACATGCTGAATCACCGGAGTGAATTCCTGCTTCTTCGATATGTTCCATTATTCCGCATACATATACATCTTCACCGTCACATAATGCATCCACATCCAGTTCAATGGAATCTTCTAGGAACTTATCAACAAGAATTGGATGTTCTTTGGATACTTTTACGGCTTCTTTCATATATTCTTCAAGTTCATTGTCATCATAGACTATTTCCATTGCACGTCCACCAAGTACGTATGATGGTCTGACCAATACAGGGAAACCTATGGAATGAGCTGCATCCCTTGCTTCATCAAATGAATTTGCAATACCGTAATCTGCCTGTGGAATTCCCAGTTCATTAAGTACTTCAGTGAATTGTTCCCTGTCTTCCACCATGTCAATACTTTCAAACGGAGTACCGAGTATTTTAATTCCTGCTTTGTTAAGACTTTCTGCAAGGTTTATTGATGTTTGTCCACCAAATTGAACGATTACTCCATCAGGTTTTTCTTGTTCCAATACTGCTAATACATCTTCTTTTGTTAATGGTTCGAAGTATAGTCTATCTGAAATGTCATAATCAGTACTTACTGTTTCGGGGTTATTGTTAATAAGTATTGTTTCAACATTTTCATCTTTTAGTGCCAGTGCTGCATGTACACAACAGTAATCAAATTCTATTCCCTGACCGATTCTGATTGGACCTGCACCAAGAACTGCTATTTTTTTATTGTCTGATGTTTTCATGTCTGATGGGGAATCGTATGTTCCGTAGTAGTATGGTGTTTTTGCTTCAAATTCGGCCGCACATGTATCAACCATTTTATATTCTGGTGCAAGATTTATTGCATGGCGAGCTTCTGAAACTTCATCTTCTGTTAAATCCAACAGTTCACCTAAACGTTTATCAGAGAAACCGTACTGTTTGATTTTTCTAAACATTTTTTCGTCTTTGAGAATATCCGCACCGGTTTCTTGTATATAATTTTCACAATCGACTATGCTTTTTATTTTGTTTAGGAAGAACGGACTGATTTTTGTGATGTCTGCTAATTCTTGGATGTCCCTTCCATCCTTAATTGCTGAGTAAATATGGAATAATCTTTGGTCTGTTGCATGTTCAAGGTCATAGTCAGTGTATTGGGTGTATTCGAATGCTTCCTGATCAATATCTAAAGAACGTATTGCTTTTTGTAATGATTCTTCAATTGTTCTACCGATGGACATTACTTCACCGGTAGATTGCATTTGCACTCCTAATTCACCGGAACTGGTTTTAAATTTATCAAACGGCCATCTAGGTACTTTAGTAATAACATAATCCACAGCAGGTTCGAATGATGCTGGAGTCTCTTTGGTAATATCATTTCTGATTTCATCCAGAGTCATACCCAATGCAATTTTTGAAGATACCTTTGCAATTGAGTAACCTGTTGCTTTACTTGCCAGTGCACTACTTCTACTTACCCTAGGGTTTACTTCAATTACTTTATATTCCCTGGTTTCTGGATGTAGAGCAAATTGGATGTTACATCCACCCTGAATACCTAATGCTTTGATGATTTTGATTGATGCATTTCTTAGTTTTTGGTTGTCTTCATCGGATAATGTTTGTGTCGGTGCAACTACAATACTTTCTCCAGTGTGTATTCCCATAGCATCTACATTTTCCATGTTACAAACAATTATACATGAATCGTTTTTATCACGCATTACTTCATATTCTATTTCCTGCCATCCAAGAACTGATTCATCTATCAATACCTGGTCGTTGAAACTCATATCCAATCCATGAATAACGATTTCTTCAAATTCTTTTTTATTGTTTGCAATACCTCCACCAGTACCTCCAAGAGTAAATCCAGGTCTTACAATTACAGGAAAACCAATGTCTTCAACAGCTTGGAATGCTTCTTCCAAGGAATTTACTGCATGACACTTAGGTATAGGTTCATTTAATCTATCCATAAATTCTGCAAACAAATCTCTGTCTTCTACATCTTTAATTGTTTGAATTGGTGATCCGAGTACTTTAATTCCGTCAAGTGCACCCATTTTGTCAAGGTCTACTGCAATATTTAAACCTGTTTGTCCACCCATTGTCGGTAATATTGCATCCACCTGCTCTTTTTCTATGATTTTTGCAACTATCTCTGCTGTTAAAGGTTCCACATATACTTTATCTGCAGAATCTATATCAGTCTGTATTGTTGCAGGGTTACTGTTAACTAGTACCGTTTCAATATTTTCTTCACGTAAAGATTTACATGCTTGTGAACCTGAATAATCAAACTCTGCTGCTTGTCCAATTTGAATAGGTCCTGATCCAATAATTAATACTTTTTTAATACTTTCATCCTTTGGCATTTTTTTAACTCCTGAAAAAAATAGTTTAATTTATCTTCCCCTTATATTCTTTAATCGTGTTTACAAAATTGTCAAAGAATACTTTAGAATCATGTGGCCCCGGTCCTGCTTCTGGGTGGTATTGAATACAAGAAATAGGTAATGTTTTGTGTTTTATAGCTTCTGGTGTTCCATCGTTTAAATTGATTTGAGTAATTTCCAAATCAGTTTCGTCAATAGAATCAGCATCAATTGAAAAACTGTGATTTTGTGATGTCATGTACACTCTTCCAGTTTTTAAATCCTGAACAGGTTGATTTGATCCTCTGTGTCCAAATTTCATTTTAAATATTTTGGCACCAAAGGTTAATGCGATTATCTGTTGACCTAAACAAATTCCTGCAATAGGCATCTTTTGTGATATTTCCTTTATAGTATCCTGAATTTTTTCTACGTTTTCAGGATTTCCAGGCCCACTTGATACCAGTACACCATCAACATCCAAATCATATATCTCTTGAGCACTGGTAGTTGCAGGAACCACAATTACCCCAACGTCTTGTGCAATTAAATGATCGGTAATATTCTTTTTAACACCACAATCCAATACTGCAACATTATATTCTTTTCTTTCCTGTAGAACTTTAGGTTCTTTGACTGTGACCTTTTCTACAAGATTCATTTCTTCAAGACGTGGTTGTTCTTCCAGCATTTTAAGCAATTCTTCATCACTAACATCAACATTAGCAACAATTGCTTTCATTGAACCCAATTCTCTGATTTTTAATGTTAATGCTCTTGTATCTATTCCACTAATTCCAGGAACATCATATTCTTCTAAAAATTCGGATAATGATTTTTCAGATTTTGGATGACAAGGTTCATTACAAACTTGTCTTACCACATATGCTTCAGCCTTTATTCCTTCTGATTGATACCATTCAGAAGATACTCCATAATTTCCTTCTAAGGGATATGTTGACATCAGTATCTGACCTTTAAAAGAAGGATCAGTTAATGCTGCAACATAACCTGTCATTGAGGTTGAAAATACAATTTCTCCAGCCTTAATTGTTTCTGCTCCGAAACCTTCACCTTCTAAAATTGTACCGTCTTCCAACGCTAATTTTGCAGTTCTTATCATCTTTTAACCCCGATTAATTTTTAATAAGATACTGTATTAATGTATCTGCATCATTTATCAGTTAATAATCAAATAGATAGTGAATAACTTGTTGAAAATAATATTTTTTCCATAATACAGCCATATAAATTTTTATTCATAAAAAAAGAATTCAAACAATGAATAATTAAAAATTAAACACATAATCCTTTTTAAATTAATTAATAAAAATTAATATGAATTTTTTTAAAGAATAAAACAATTATTTAACCATATTATAAAATATTATTCTTAAAATTATCACTTGTCCATCCCTAATATTTATATATTGAACTTAATAATAAAAAAAAGTTACGGAAAAATATAGCCGACTAAAATAATAATCAACAATCATCTTTCCTGTATTGCATTATTATGGCAGATTCACCATCACCATAATAATCATCTTCTTCCCTGACTTTAACAAAACCGTGTTTTAAATAAAAATTAATGGCATGAGTATTTGATTTTCTAACTTCCAATCCAATTACATTAATATTATTTGAAAAAAAGATCTGTAATGTTTTTTCCAACAACAATGAACCGACATGCATGTTTCTATAATTAGAATTTACAGCTATAGCAATAATATGACCCTTACCTTCCCTAATCCAGAAAATGACATAGCCCACAACATGCCTGCCCAGTTCTGCAACGGCAAATCCTGCCCCACCCTGATGTAATTTTATTAGAATATCAACAGGATAGGGGTCAGGAAATGCCTCATATTCAATTGCTAAAACATCATCAATATCGGACAATCTAAAATCTCTGATAATCATAATATGCACTTTTGCTTTGTAAAATACTTGAAAAACTATACATTATTATATTTACACATCAATTAATAATTTACTAAAAATTACCTTTATAGAAGTATGTTGTAAAACCTGCTAAAAAATTAACCAAATTAGAAATAAAAAGCTTAACACAAAGTTATGGAAAATTAATTAATTTTTTTTGATGTGATGATAAAAAGAATGAAATTATAAATTAGAAAATCATAACTAATAGAATACATAAAAATACAATTATTATTGTAAATTATTAAAAAAAATGATAAAGTGAATAAACATGAGCAGTGTTTGGTCTAATTTTACTGAGTACATTATTAATAATTATTATAATAGCCATAAAATAGTTGAGGTAGGAGTTGGAAAAATAGTTGAACCAAGTAATATTCTTAAAGAGAACCTGCCCAAGACTGAAATTTTACTGGTGGATATTTATCCTTCCAACAATGAAATCATAAAGGATGACATTACTAATCCAACAGACAACATTTATGAAAATGCTGATTTGATTTATTCAATAAGACCTCCGGAAGAATTACAAAGAGACATTTTGAATTTAGGATTGAAATACAAGTCAGACATAATCATAAAGCCATTTTTTACGGAAGAAATTAATTACAACCTTCAGAAAAAATTAAATTTGGTGAATTATAAAAGAACTGCTTTTTATTTACATAAAGAGAGTAGATAAAATGGAATGGGAAAGAGAAAACGCATCTTCAGTATTGGCGAAACTGGATACAAATCAAAATGGATTGACAACGGCAGAAGCAGAAGAGCGTTTGGAAAAATATGGTAAAAACACTTTAAAAGAGAAAGAAAAAGAAAGTGAATTAAAAAAATTTTTATTACAGTTTACAGAACCGTTAACTATACTTCTGATTATTGCGGGCATAATCTCTTTATTGATACGTGACTTTATTGATGCAGGAGTAATCTTTTTTGTTGTAATATTGAATGCTGTTTTGGGCTATAGGCAGGAAAACAAAGCACAAAATGCAATGGAAAAGTTAAAGTCCATGACATCAAAAACAACAATTGTTCTAAGAGATTCTAAAAAAGAGGAAATTGATGCCCAAAATTTGGTTATTGGTGATATTGTAATACTTGAAGAAGGGGACACCATACCTGCAGATTTACGGCTTATCGAAACATATAACTTAAAGATAGATGAGTCATCCATCACGGGAGAATCCCTGCCTGTTCATAAAACATCGGATATAGATACTGAAAATAAAAACAACAACATAGCATATATGAATACTGGTGTTTCCAATGGTAGAGCCAAAGGTGTTGTAATCCAAACAGGTATGGAAACACAAATGGGTAAAATAGCTTCAATGATTCAGGAGGAAAATAAAGATAAAACTCCTTTGGAAATAAAAATAGAAACTTTAAGTAAAACATTAAGCATATTTTCCGTGATAATCTGTATTTTAATATTTGTCCTGGAAACTCTACAGGGGATTCCTATGGCAAACACATTCATGACAGCCGTTTCGTTGGCTGTTGCTGCCATACCCGAAGGTTTACCTGCAATACTTACATTAACACTTGCATTAGGAATGCAAAAAATGGCAGGAAATAAAGCCATTATACGTAAGTTACTTGCAGTGGAAACATTAGGTTCCTGTTCTGTAATATGTACTGACAAAACGGGAACTCTAACGCTCAACAAATTAACAGTTACCAACGAATTTATTTCAGACAAAAATATGACCAAAACAATAGGACAGTTATGTAATAATGCAAAAATAACTTCTGATAAAAAAATTGGTGATGCAACCGACATTTCCATATTGGAACATTCGTTGGATAATATGGAGAGTTTGGAATATGAAAGACTCCATGAAATTCCTTTAGACAGTTCCAGAAAAAGAATGACAACCATTAACAAAATCGATTCCCAGGAATACGTTCTGGTTAAGGGTGCTCCCGAAATATTATTGAATAAATGTAAATTCATAAGTTTTGATGGCGACGTCAAATCATTAGATAACGACACTAGAAAAATCATAAATGATAAGGTTCTGGAATTTACCAATGATGCTTTAAGAGTAATCATGTTTGCATATAAAAAAGTGGATGACTACACAAACTATTCAATAAAGGAACTTGAGAATGATTTAACTTATACAGGTATTGTCGGAATGATGGATCCACCTAGAGAGGGTGTTAAAGAATCTATTGAAACATGTAAAAATGCTGGCATAACCGTGAAAATGATTACTGGAGATCATAAGAATACCGCTTCTTCAATTGCAAAACTTGTAGGTATAAGCAATTACGAAAAAACAATCACTGGAAAAGAAATGGATGCTATGTCCGAATCCGAATTTAGAGATATTGTTAATGAAGTAAATGTATTTGCAAGGGTATTTCCAGAACAGAAACTGAAAATAGTTAAAGCTCTCAAAGAAAACAATGAAATCGTTTCAATGACCGGTGATGGTGTGAACGATGCACCTGCACTTACTGCTGCAAACATAGGGGTGAGTATGGGTTCGGGTACTGATGTAGCAAAAGAATCAAGTGACATGATTCTGGAGGATGATAACTTCTCCACAATAATCTATGCTGTAAAGGAAGGAAGAACAATATATTCCAATATCAAACGTTTCATCAAATTCCAGTTATCAACCAACATTGCTGCAATACTTGTAATACTTGCTTCATCAATTATGGTGTTACCTTTACCATTTAATCCCGTGCAATTATTATGGATTAATATCATTATGGACGGTCCACCTGCACAATCATTGGGTGTGGAAGCATCAGACAGAAACATAATGAATGTCGCACCTAGCGATGAAAACATTTTGTCCATTAATAACCTGACACATATAAGCATTATAGGAATTGTCATGGCCCTCGGTACACTGGGTTTATATGTTTATGAATTAAGTATTGGTTCAACACAATTACTTGCAAGCAGTTGTGCATTCACTGTATTTGTAATATATCAACTATTCAATGTGTTCAATTGCAGGTCCAGAAGCGATGAAAAAAATAAGACTTTAATTATAGCGGTTTTAGTATCATTTATCCTACAGCTGTGTGCTATATACGTGCCGTTCTTGCAAAGCATTTTCCATACGACATCAATACCATTAATCTCATGGATTCCAATAATTATAATAGCATTAACAATATTTGTTGCAGAAAGAATTATCAGAAGATTTGAAAATGCTATTATATAACTACCCTTCTTTTTTTAATTATTTTTATAGAAATTTTATCTTTCCATTACAAAAATACTATAAATCATTTTTAATAAAATTAATAGTTAAGTACAATCATATTTGGAGGAAATTAAATGAGATATATTGTGATGTCAGGTACATCTGATGCAACTAAAGTTATTGAATTTTTAAGCCGGGATGATAATAATTATATTTTAGCTACCACAGTTACAGATTATGGTGGAAAAATTGCCGAAAATGCTGGTGCAACTGAAGTTATCACACATGCATTGAAGGAAGAGGATTTTGTTGAACTGATTAAGGAAAAAAATATCGATACTTTAATTGATGCCACACATCCTTTTGCAGCTGTGGCCACAGAAACTGCCATTGAAAGCAGCGAAAAAGCTGGAATAAAATATATTAGATATGAAAGAGCTTCAACCATCCTTCCTGATTCAGATTTAATACATAATGTTGAATCTTTTGAAGAGGGTGCTGTTAAATCAAGGGAGTTACTTGAAAAAGGTAATGGAAAATTAATGCATCTTGCAGGAGTGTTAAATTTAAGTAAAATAACAGAAGTTGTTGGTCCCCAAAAAGTTGTTCCACGCGTTCTTCCAAATAATTTTAGCATTTCAAAAACTCAGGATACTGGAGTGCCTGCAGAAAACATAGTGGCAATGCAGGGAACATACTCAAAAGAATTTAACATGGCACTTATGAAAGAGTATGACATTTGCGCTATCATTACCAAAGAAAGTGGTGAAAGTGGAGGTGCCGAAAATAAGATTAATGCCGCACTGGAATTGGGAATTCCTGTTGTTTTAATTAAAAGACCTAAAGTAGAAAAATTAGATAATCATATTATGGTTAGATCAATTGAAAATCTTAAAGACGTTATTTAAAAATAATTATTTTTTTGATTGAATTGGGGTTTAATATAAATAGCCTCAGTTCGCCCATCATTCATCATCAGTTCAGAGCTCATAGGGTTCATCATTGGCTATTTTTTATAAAAAAAGAGGATTATATGTAATCAATTAATGATACATTACTCCAACTTCTTTTTCGTTTGAATTTTTGTTTTTGTTTAAAACCTTGTCAAGTGCATCTTCAAAGTTTTGTGATGAAACACTGTAATTTTCTTCACGTATTGCAAACATACCTGCTTCGGTACATATTGATTTTAAATCTGCTCCTGATGCATTTTTTGCGTTTGCGGCAATGCTTGCTAAATCAACATCAGGGTCCAATGTCATGTTTTTGGTATGTATTTTTAGAATTTCGAGTTTACCTTCCTCATCAGGTACAGGTACTTCTATAATTCTGTCAAATCTTCCAGGACGAATTAATGCAGGATCCAGTATGTCCGGCCTGTTAGTGGCTGCTATTATACCAACATTACCTCTTGATTCAAAACCATCCATTTCTGCCAGTAACTGCATGAGGGTTCTTTGAACTTCCCTGTCACCACTGGTTGATCCTTGTAATCTTTTTGCTGCGATTGCATCTATTTCATCTATAAATATGATGGATGGAGATTTTTCTTTTGCTAGTTCAAATACTCCACGTACTAAACGTGAACCTTCTCCAATATATTTTTTTACGAATTCTGATGCCACAATTTTTATGAAAGTGGCGTTTGTTTCATGTGCAACTGCTTTGGCAAGTAATGTCTTACCAGTTCCAGGAGGTCCGTAGAATAGTACTCCTTTAGGTGGGGTAATTCCCACTTTTTCAAAGATGTCTGGATTTTTAAGCGGAAGCTCTACTGTTTCTATGGTTTCTCTTATTTGATCTTTAAGTCCACCTATTTTGTCATAGGACATATCTGGTGCTTCTTCTATTTCCATTCCAGATACTAATGGATCTTTTTCTGATGTTAATATATCCACTATACTGAATGTTTGTTGATTTAAAGCTACCCTAGAACCAATTTCAACCCTATCAGCATCTTTATCAGCATATTTTAATAAAAAGGATGGTCCTGTAGTACTTTTTACTACAACCTGATTATCGTCTAATATCTCAGATATGGTTGCTAATACTAATGGAGGTGTTCTAAATCTACTAATTTCACTTTTTAATGATTTTACTTCACGATCTAACCTTAAGTTTTCATTTTCTAATAATACTTTATCTTTTTCTAATTTTCTAACTTCCCAGGTTAAATTTCGTTCAATAGTCTCATGTTTATCCAATAAGTTTGATAATTCTAAATCTTTTTCATCTTGGACATTTGTTTCGAAATCTTGTTCTTGCATTTGTTGCCCTCCTCTTAATTGAATGTTTAAATTTAAATTAGAATTATTATTTTTCTAACTTTTTGTTTTTTTAATAAATTTTTTCCTACATAGTAATCTATAGAAATCATCATTATTAAATTATTTGTAAAAAAAGTAGAGTCAATAAAAATAATTCATAAAATAATCAAAAAAGATATTTTATGTAAATAACAGAACATTATATATAATAAATCTACTTAAGTGAATAAAATGAACTGTGAAATATGTGGAAGCGAAATTAAAGGAGAACCTTATAAAACTAAAATTGATAATTC
>DUHK01000096.1 GCA_013330915.1 Methanosphaera sp.
AAACCTCCTGCAAGATATAATCAGGCATCCATTATTCGTGAATTGGAAAAACGTGGATTGGGAACGAAATCCACAAGGGCAAACATAGTGTCAATATTATATACACGTAAATATGTTGAAGGCAAAAAAATCACTGTAAATGAACTAGGGGAGAGGATGATAGACACATTATCCAAATATTCCGAAAGAATCACCAGTGAACAGATGACACGTGAATTCGAAGATGACCTTGCAGATATCAAAGAGCATAAAATAACTGAAGGCAATGTTATTGAAGAGGCAAAAAATGAATTAAACGGAATTCTGGATTCCATAGATGTAAACAAAGAAAATATTGGGAAAGAACTGTTTGAAGCATACGAACAAAGTCGTATTGTAGGCAAATGTGATTGTGGTGGAAACTTAATCATAATTTCTTCACCTAAAGGTGGTAAATTTGTCGGATGTACCAGCTACCCTGAATGCAAAAAAACATATTCATTACCTGTGGGTGCAAGTGTACTTAAGACTACATGTGAAAAATGTGGTTTGCCTTTAATATCCTATGGAAAACCTAGACAAAGAGCATGTTTAGATTTCGAATGTGCAAACGGTGGTAAAAAATCAACAAATGAAATAGTTGGTAAATGTCCTGATTGTGGAGAAGATTTAATTAAACGTATGGGCAGATTCGGTGAATTCATAGGATGTACCGGATTTCCTAAATGCAGATTCACATCATCAATTGCCGATTATGAGAAATCACAAAAAGAGAGTGATAAATAACACTCTCAATACTATTTTTTAGAATTATGAACTGTTTCATACAATTGTTTTAATATTAACAGTGTTCCTTCCTTATTTAAATGTTTATCATCTGTCTGATTTTGTGAGCTGTATATGCATGCAGGACAACCGGATTCACATTCACAGTCCCTTATGAGTTCATAAGCCATTTTTATAATGTCCTCAAATAATGTATATGCCTTGTCGGTTAGTCCGACTCCTCCTTCAAATCCGTCATAGATGAATATGGTTGCGTTTAATGTGTCCTGGTGCATGTTTTTGGACACGCCACCCAAATCATATGTATCACACATTACATGAAATGGAGCTACAGATATTAAAACATTCTCAACACCCTGCAAACAACCCATGAAAACATCCTTGAATTTTGAATCAGTTACAAGATACTCTTCCAACATTTCTTTAATGTAGTATGGTATCGTAAACCATAATCCCTTTGTTTTAAATTCTAAAGGTGGAAGATTAAGTTTTTTGGAAGATGAAATTTTATTGAATTTCATGATATTGTATCTGTCATATTTTTCAGTTACCGTTAATCTACCGTAACATAATGTCACATCACCTAATTTTTTCTCTTTTTCTTTTTTAAGGTTTTTAACATCAACTTCCTTGATTGTTTGAGTATAATACTTTAAGTCCTGTTTCTTAACGTAAATTCTTTTATTCTTAATGTCCATTTCCCTTACAATGTATGTTTCACCGTTATGTATTAAAACAGCATTTTCATGTGCTTCCCTGAATGCCTGTTTTTCATTCATATCCTCAAGGAAACGATTTCCATTAAATACCTTGTATGGTTCGGATATCACGTCACTAAGGTTCACTTCAAAGTTAGGACTTTTGTCCTGCTTGAGTAACTCCATATCACTGTAATGCCACTGGTTATTTCTGAATTTAAGGATTCCTTCATTTTCCATTTCACTTATTTCATCAAAAACGATTCCTTCGTCATCAAATCCAAAACTGTCCATTTCCCCAAATTTTAATGGAAGTTCATAAGCGGCACATTTAAGGTGTCCTCTTAGGATTTGCTGGTTGTTAAGATCTATTATTGCATGTTCATGTGTTTTGTTGAAGAAAACTTCGGGATGCTTCATGAAATACTGATCCAATGGGTTTTGGAATGCAACCATGGTTATTATGGATTGCTGATTTTTTCTTCCGGCCCGGCCGGCCTGCTGCCATGTGGATATCAGTGTTCCTGGATAGCCTGAAATAATCACACTATCCAATGAACCGATGTTTATGCCCAGTTCCAGTGCATTGGTGGTGACAACTCCCTTTAATTTACCTTCTTTCAGTTGGTCTTCTATCTTTTTTCGTTCTTCAACAGTGTAACCTGCACGATATGCGGTAATTTTATCACAGATTTGTGGCAATGTTTTTTCAAAGTGTTCTTTTGAATTTAATGCAGTTACCTCAGCCATTTTTCTTGAAATTTCAAAACATATTGTTTGAAAATCATTTTCTATAAATGTATTGAATAATCTTAATGTATCAGAGTGGGTGGATGGACTTTTGGATTCAATTGCATATGGATTGAATAATATGAAATATTTTTTACCTGAAGGTGAACCGTTTTCATCAACAATCTTTGATTCAAGTCCTGTAAGTTTTTCTCCAAACTCCTGTGGATTGGCCAGTGTTGCGGTGGATATGATAAATTGAGGTTCGGAACCGTAATGTTTGCATATCCTTTTGAGACGTCTAATTAAAAGTGCCATGTTTGAACCGAAAACACCCCTATACTGATGTGCTTCATCGATTATCACGTACTTTATGTTTTCAAAAAATCTTCTCCATTGTTCATGCCACGGGAGAATGTAATGTAATTCGTATGGGTTGGTTATCACCAGTCGTGACTTCTGTTTAATTTCTGGTCTTTTGGATTTCGGAGTGTCCCCATCATATTTTTCTGGATATATTCCCAGTTCACACTCCTTGTCGATGTTGAGCAGACTCTTCAATTGGTCGTTGGCAAGGGCTTTGGTAGGATAAATATAAAGGGCAGTGTCGTTTTTATTTATGGTCAAATCTTCAATAACCGGCAAGGTAAATGATAATGTTTTTCCACTTGCTGTAGGTGTTGTGATGATTACATTATTTCCTTTTCTAACTTCTTTTAGTGTTTTGTATTGGTGAGTATATAGTTTGATGTTTTGTTTTTCAAGATAATCCTGTATTGGTGCTGGAAAATCAACTTTTTCCTGTGAATATCTGGCTCGTTTTGCAGGAATTTCTTCGATATGTTCAATTCTGTCTCTAAACCATTTTTTATTTTGGAAATATTCTAAAATTTCTTCTACCATATTATTTACTACCCTAAACTTTTTTTCATATCCCTTTAAAATTCAATATGCTATTATATATTATCTGATTTTTAAGTGTTTTAAGTATTATCACAAAAAATATTTTGATTATAGAATAAGTTGTGGGTTTTGTTATTTTTTTGGGAGTTAAATGATATTTTTATTTGCTTATTTTAACGGGGGATATGTTGTAATTTTTCTTATATTCAGATTTATTTTAAAAAATATTCTAATAATTTAAATATATCTTTGAACTTAAATCCTAATAAGGATAATTAATAAATTTTTTTATAACTATAACGAAATTTATAATAAACAATATATTCTCGATTTTAAAAGTTTATAATTTGAATAAATAATCACACATTTATTAAGATGATATTATCCATTTTATATTCATCATTGGAGGTCAAAGGAGAATCACGCATGGTCAATAAAAATTTAATTACAAAGATAGCGCCAATTGTCATAGCGTTACTATTAGTTCTAACTGTTTTTGCTATCAGAGCAGAAACAATTAATCTGGGCGGAATATCTGACCCGGACATGAAAGCATTATATCAAGATGATAGCGGAATGCCATATTTCACAGAGCTCGACTCATATTATAATTACCGTTTAACCGAGAATTATTTGAAAACAGGTCACTTAGGTGATACTCAGATAAATGGTACGGACTGGGATTCGTTATCAACGTCCCCTCATGGTAGGGAAGCAAACTATCAACCTGTAATAATCGTCTTAGCTGCTTGGGTATACAAATTTGTTAACATGTTTGGAAATGTTTCATTAACCCAAATTGCATTTTGGCTAGGTCCGCTTATAGGTTCATTAGCAGTTTTACCTGCATTTTTCATTGTTAAAAGAGCAACTGGAAGTACATGGGGAGCAGTCGTTGCGGGTGTTATAGCAGGTGCTGCACCGGCATATTTCTCTCACACATACGGAGGTTTCTTCGATACAGATATGTTCAACGTACTTTTACCATTGATGACCGTACTGTTCTTAACTGAAAGTATTTATGCAAAAAAACCATTGTTTAAAGCAGTTTACGCTGCAATATCTGCAATATTCCTTGCATTGTTCTCATTAACATGGAGTGGGTACGCATACATGGTACTTTTAACATTCGGTACACTGATACTTTATTTCCCTGCTTCATACCTGATGGACAAATTTGATGGTAAGGATCTTTCAAATAAAAAACAATGGCTACAAAACAATCCTGCAACAATACCTTTCATAGTATTTGCAATAGTCGCAATCATATTATTACTGATAACAGTTGGTTCAACATTCTTCGAAACAGTAATGAGCGTTCTCGGAATGTCTACCAGCTTACAAAGTGCAACCGCAGGATCAGCATATCCTAACGTATACGTATCCGTAGGTGAGATGCAAATTCCACAACCTATTGATATAATAAACAACAGTGGTGGACCATTTACCATATTATTCGCTTTCGTCGGATTCATATTATTGTTTGTTGGTTTATCCAAAAAAGCAAAATCCGAAGAAACAGAAGTAGTTGAGGAAAAAGAAGAAAAAGAAAAACAAATCAGAACAAGAAGATACATACCAAAAACCAAAAAGGCTGAAGAAATAAGTCATGCCCACGAACACAGGTTTATTCCTGGAAAATTCGAATGGACACAAGATGAAAAATACAGAAATCTCTTCCTGTTTGTCCTATTAATATTATGGACAGTAGGTATTGCAATAATGTTAACACAGGGTACAAGGTTTATCGAACAGTTCGAAGTACCTATGGCTTTACTTGCAGGTCTATCCATTGGTTTATTTGTTCATTATGTTGATTTAAAAATCGAACAGAAAAATTATGTTACAATCATAGCACTGGCACTTGTGTTATTGACGGTTGTAAGTCCGTTATACGCAGATCATCTAACTTCATCACAAGCAGTAGGAAGTACAAACGACGACATGTTCAACACATTAACATGGATTAAGTCAAACACACCTGAAAATTCAGTTCTCGCATCATGGTGGGACTTCGGGCACTTGTTTACTGCAATAGCAAATAGACAAGTGGTATTCGACGGAGGTTCACAGAACAACATGAGAGCTTACTGGATAGGTAATTCCTTGGCAACAACCAATGAGGATTTATCAGCAGGTATTCTAAGAATGCTTGCAAACAGTGGTGAAGATGCTTCAAACGTCCTGGATTCATACACCGGTGACACAACAAAAACCGTGAAAATCCTAAATGAAATCTTACCTATGGACAGAACACAAGCTAGCAGCACATTAACAGGAACATATGGTTTAGATGCACAACAAGCAAATTCAGTTTTAGACCTTACCCATCCATCTGAAACAAAACCAATGTACTTAATATTAAGTTCA
Organism: Methanosphaera sp.; assembly: GCA_013330915.1. Taxonomy (GTDB): domain Archaea; phylum Methanobacteriota; class Methanobacteria; order Methanobacteriales; family Methanobacteriaceae; genus Methanosphaera; species Methanosphaera sp11921u. Next base: position 5,466 of record DUHK01000096.1, read on the forward strand.
GATATGCTTTCAAAAGCAGCATGGTGGTCTTACTTCGGAACATGGAACTTTGAAAATCAAACATCAAACCACTACTCATACTATGCAGCTCAAAGTCAAACAGAAGACATGGGTGGAAAACAATTCACATTAGGTAGAGAAAATGGTGTTGTCGGAGTTTCAGGTACAAGTAACGAAACAAACGGAACTACAATGAACTTTGCTTACATCGATCAAAGTAAATTAAATAAAACAATTGACATGTTTACACAAGAAGACAAACAACGTGTAGCAAACGAATTAAGTGAAGGTACAGGAAATGAACTGTTAAAACCACATAAACTAATACTCGTGGAAAACAATCAATTAACTGAAAAAGTTGTGAACAATAACAGTAACATGTCTATCATGGCATTCCATCAAACTGATGGTTCATACTTCACAGTATTATTCGATTCATTCCTTGAAGATTCAGTATTCACAAAATTATACCTTGAAAGCGGATATAATGCAACCCGTTTCTCATTTGCTCATTCAGAACCAGGTATAAGTGTATGGAATGTGAACGAATATCCAAACGCAACAGCTACAAACAATACAACTTCTCAATAACCACCAACATTAATCTCCCTTTTTTTTATTTTTTTTCAACAAATTCTTTAAATTAAACATCTCAAATTTTTTATAGAATAAATAACAAAGATATGTTTATATTAGGTTTATAAAAATAATGGAGATATTATAATTGAAAACACTTTCAGATTTAAAACAATCTGTTTTAATTCCAACAAATTCTTCTTTGGATGAAATTTTAGGTGGGGGTATAGAAAAAGGTGCAATCACCCAATTTTACGGACCTCCGGGATGTGGAAAAACTAATATTGTTTTGAAAATATTATACGAATCTACTAAAAATGGTTCCAAAGCTATTTTTATGGATACTGAAGGTGGATTGTCTTTAGAAAGAATTCAACAAATAGCGGCGTCTGATTTTGATTCTATAGCGAGAAACATATTTTTATTAGAGCCAAAAACATTCGATGAACAATTACTTGAAATACAAAATATAGAACAATTATTGAAAACTGATGATTCCATAGATATCCTAATCATAGATTCTATTGTAGCATTATATAGGGTAGAAGATGGTGATCCATCTGAAATCAATAAGAAATTAGGTAGATTGATGGCTAAATTATTAACGTTAAGCAGAGAATTTGATATTGCGGTTGTAATTACTAATCAGATATATTCTCCTTTTGATTCGGATGATCTTATTGTTGAGCCGATTGGTGGAACTGTACTTAAATATTGGAGTAAAATTATTATAGAAATAGAAAGAAATTTAGGTTCCTTAACAAGAACGGCCACATTACAAAGGCATAAGAACAAATCACCAGGTCAATCAATCACATTTGAAATAACAGATAGAGGAATTTCATAAAGGGGTCAAATCATGGTATTTAAAAAGAAAGAAAAGAAAATTCCTGCTGGATTTAATTCAGTGAATGAATTTTTCGATTATTTATATAAGAAAGAAGATTTAATATGGATGGGACAAAATACAAACCACTTACAAAATGATAAACATATAGAAAATGCATTAATTGAAGCAGCAAGAAAAAGAAACTACTGTATGTATCCACCTCCTGAAGGTTTTCCAGAATTAAAAAAACTAATATTACAGGATTTGGATTTGGATTCAGAAAACTATGACATTCAAATAACTGCTAGTGCTACTGAAGCATTATATCTTGCAATCAGCACAACATTGCATCACACTACAAACACCATAGCATCAGATCCGGGTTATTTGATAATCAACAACTTCTGTAACAGGTTTGGACATCATGTTAAGGAGATACCAATCTACAATGAAAAATGTGGATACAAGTTAACTCCTGAACTTATCAAGGAGAACATAGATTTACAAACCAAAATGATTATTTTAATCGATCCTATGAATCCGATGGGATTCACATATACTGAGGAAGAGATTAAGGAAATTGCAGAAATTGCAAAGGAAAATGATATTTATGTATTACATGATATAACATACAAGGACTTTGCAAGAGAACATCATCTGGTGGCAAAGTATGCTCCTGAACATACTATAACAATATACAGTTTCTCCAAAATCTTCGGTATGGCTGGATTAAGGATAGGTTCCGTAATCAGTTCCCCTGAATTAATCAGAAAAATGAGAGCAAGTGTTATAAATGATTTAGGTACTAATTCATTAGCACAGGAAGCAGGAATAGCTGGTTTGGAAAGTAAAAATGAATGGATTGATGACATAAAAGAAACATGTTTCAAAAATCAGGAACTTATTAAAGAAGCAATCGATGAAACACCAGGAACATTTTTACCAATATACCCTGTAGATGCAAATATGATGACAATCGACATTTCAGAAACCGGATTAAAACCTGAGGAAATTTCTGATTATCTGTTAAAAGAAAAAAGTATATTTGTACGTGAAGGAAATTATACAAGTAAAAAATATGGTAATAGATATATAAGGGTCAGCTTCTCAATTCCGACAGAACAAGTATTAAAATTCAGAGAAGAGTTTCCAAAAGCTGTTAAAACATTACAAGAAAGAAAAGAGAAATAATCAAATTAGTTATTTCTTTTCTTCTAATTCACTTGGATCAACAATTTCCACATCCGGATTTTCATCAGGTTTTTTAGAAGATAATTCAGAGTTGGAAATTTTTAATAGTATGTAATCACCTACTTGAGCAATCATGGCTGGTGTTACATCATAATTTACTTTTCTTAGACTGAGTTCTCCAGTATTAATAATTACCTTATTAATCACGTTTGATTTAAGATCAATGTCAATATCACTTACTTTTCCAATTTCGTTAGCTTCACAATCTAAAACTTTTTTACCTATTATTTTAGAAGTTTTCATAATGTCACCTTTATTTTCTTATAATATTAGTATATGCACTTAATAATAATACATTTTTGTTATAAATATAATTTTATCAGGAGGTTTGAAAAATATGGAGGATGCATGTAGATTAATCATTAAAAAAGCGATAGATAACAATATCTCCACTAAAAAAGAATTAGAAAAACTAAAAATTCAAACATGCAGAGAATTAAATTTGCCAGGATTTATGAGTAATTCAAAGATATTGCAATACGCCAATTCTGAAGAACTGGAGTTGTTAAGGCCAATTTTAATGAAAAAACCATCCAGAACAATTTCGGGAGTTGCAATAGTTGCTGTAATGTGCAGTCCCCACAAATGTCCTCATGGCCGTTGTAAATACTGTCCTGAAAGTAGTATTGCTCCACCAAGTTATACTGGTGAAGAACCTGCTGCATTAAGGGCCAGAATGTTTGAATTTCATCCATATATTCAGACATTCAATAGGTTATATCAGTTGAATAACATAGGACATCCTATAGACAAAGTTGAGTTAATTATCATGGGAGGAACCTTTGCCTCAAGAACACTGGATTATCAGGAATGGTTTGTAACACAATGTTTAAGAGCCATGAATGATTTTGAAAAGGTATCCTCACAAATTCCTAAAAACCAAAGGGAAATAGAAATAATTCCTCCGAATGATTTTTTATACCTTCATGATGTGCAGAAAACAAATGAACATAGTAAAGTTAGATGTGTCGGATTAACATTTGAAACAAGACCTGATTATTCCAAAATCGAGGAAATAAACAGGATGTTAAGTTATGGTGTTACAAGAGTTGAACTTGGGGTTCAAACATTATATAATTATAGATATAAACGGGTGGATAGAGGACATACAATACAGGATGTGGTGGAAGCCAATCAATTGTTGAGAGATTCAGGAATCAAAGTAGCAATGCACATGATGCCCGGATTGTTTTCCACTTTTGAAAGCGATTTAAACATGTTTAAAAGATTGTTTTCAGAAAGTTTATTCTCACCGGACATGCTGAAAATATATCCATGTCTTGTTACTGAAGGCTCTGAATTTTATGAATTATGGAAAAAAGGTGAATATGAACCCTATTCCTCTGAAGAAGCTGTTGACCTGATTGTTGAAATCAAGAAAATTCTACCCAAATGGGTACGTACCATGAGAATTCAAAGGGATATTCCTGCAACGTTGATTGATGCCGGAGTAAAAAAATCAAATCTGGGGGAACTGGTATATAACAGATTGGAAGAAGAAGATGTGCAGTGTCAATGTATCAGGTGCCGGGAAGTAGGACATAAAAAAGCTCATGGAATTGAACCGGATTATAACAATATCGAATTGTTACGTACCGATTATGATGTAACCGGTGGAAAAGAGATATTCCTCTCTGTTGAAGATCCGGATAACGATATACTCATAGGATTTACAAGATTAAGAATTCCTTCAAAAGGGGTCTTCAGACAGGAAATAACCAATTCCAGTGCATTGATTCGTGAACTGCACGTTTATGGACAAATGCAGGAAATCGGAAAAAATGACACACAGTTGTGGCAACACAGAGGATTCGGTGCCGAACTACTTAAAACTGCCGAGCAAATAGCCAAAGATGAATTTGACAAGGATAAACTTTTAATAATCAGCGGTATTGGAGTCCGAGATTACTACAGAAAATTAGGATATCATAAAAATGGACCATACATGTCCAAATTTTTATAGTTCCAATTTTTTTTATTTTTTGATAGAAACATCTTTTTTGAATAATAAATTGTATAAATAATCATTCACATACATAATCATAGTTTATAAATAAAATAAAATCGTTTTAGGTTGTATTATTTTGGAAATTGAAACTTCTGCAAGATTACATTTATCTTTAATAGATCTTAATGGACTTGAAGGTAGATTGGATGGTGGCATAGGAATAACCCTTGAAAAACCATCATTAAAAATGGAATGTACACAAACGGATGACGATACTGTTATTGGATTTGATGATGATGTTTCAATTGTAAACAAAGAAGTATACGAATCAAAGATTCTCGACGCTGAAGATAAGATAAAGAAATATCTCAACATTGATACAAACTACTCTTTCAGAATTCATGAATCATATCCTATTCATCATGGATTAGGTTTGGGTACACAACTGTCATTATCAGTCGCAAAACTGATTTCATCCTTAAATGACATTGAATTAAATGCATATGAATTGGCAAAGATTATTCAAAGGGGAGGAACCAGTGGTATTGGAGTACATTCATTTGATAAAGGTGGTTTAATAATTGACGGTGGCCATAAGAAATCAGTAAAAAATGATTTCTTACCCTCATCTGCTTCAAAAGTTTCACCCCCTCCTCTGCTTGCAAGGTATGATTTTCCAGAAGACTGGGATATAATTCTTATAACTCCAAACATTTCGCAGGGAGCTTCGGGAAATGAGGAAATCGATATATTTCAAACATATTCTCCCATAAACATTAATGATGTCGAAAGAATCTGTTATTTGACATTGATGAAATTAATGCCTGCGGTTATTGAGGAGGATATTGAAAGTTTCGGCGATTCGGTTAATAAAATTCAATCTATGGGATTCAAAAAAATAGAACGGGACTTGCAGGATTCAAAAGTTAACACACTACTTGAAAATATGAAAAGCATTGACATACCCTGTGTAGGTATGAGTTCTTTTGGTCCTACATGTTTTGGAATAACTGATTCATTATCAAAGGATTTAATAAATCAGATAACAGATTTAACTGACAGTGATACGCATATTCAGATTACAAAAGGCAAAAATCATGGTGCCATAATCAAATAACCAGGTGGAAAAATAAAATGGAAAAAATGAAAGGAAAAGTATGGAAATTTAGAGACAGTATAGATACTGATGTAATAATTGCTGGAAGATATCTCAGGACTTTCAACCCACAGGACCTAGCAGACCATGTTATGGAAGCGGAAGATCCGGAATTTTCCCAAAAAGTCAACAAAGGTGATATAATTGTTGCAGGATGGAATTTTGGTTGTGGATCCTCGAGAGAACAGGCACCAGTAGCCATAAAAACAGCAGGAGTTTCAGTGGTCATAGCAAAATCATTTGCAAGAATATTTTACAGGAATGCAATCAACATAGGTTTGCCTGTCATCACTGCGGATATTGATGTTGACGAAGGAGATATTGTGGAGGTTGATGTTGAAGCAGGAACAATCACCAACATAACCAAAGACGAAACAATAAATTTCAAAGCATTTGATCCTGCAATGTTAAACATTTTGGAAAATGGTGGATTAGTGGAACAATATTTGAAAAACAAAGAGGAGGCAGAATAATGGTATGTCCAAGTTGCGGAAATGAGGAATACGAAATATTAAAATCCAAAGGAAAAAAAACAAAGGAATTGTTGGTTCAGTGTATGGACTGTGGCCACGTTTATCATGAAACCGCACCTGAAGAAGCATATGAAATCGAAGTAAGGGTCATTATAAGTGAATTCGAAAGGTCATGGAAGACAAATGTTAAACTATATTCCGATGAATATTTGGAAACAGGGACCCTGCTGTATATAGACAACAAGGATGTTGAAGTAACATCAATAGAAAACAATGATGGCAATCGCGTCTATGAATGTCCTGTAGTTGATATAAAAACAATCTGGGCTAAATCATTAGATACCCTTGCAAGAATAGGTGTGTCCATAGACAATCAGGGAAACGTAATTTCACACAAAATTGAAGTGGAACGCGAATTCATTATTTCAATAGGTGATGTTGGAGAAATAAATGGCCTGAAATTCAGAGTTTACGGTATAAAAACATTGGAACGTAATATGAAAAAAGGTTTTGCTTATGCCAGGGTAATTAAAAGGGTTTACGGTAAGTTACTATCATCCAAGGACAAATCAAAAATCAAATACGATTTGACGGAATATGTTGTAAAGACGACATCTAAAGAAAAAAACTATAATTAATTGTGGTAAAATGAAAGTTTATTTAGAAACATATGGATGCACTTTTAACCAGGCCGACGGGCAGATTATGGCCAATATCCTTGGGGATGAGCATGAAATAGTTGATGACATAACAGATGCGGATGTTGTAATATTAAATACATGCTATGTGAAATTGCCAACAGAACAAAAGATGATTACCAGAATCAATAAGATCAAAACAGAATATCCTGACAAAAAGTTAATAGTTGGGGGATGTATGGTGGAAGTTGATTCCGAACGTTTAAATAAATTCGCAGGTGATTCCTGTTGGATTGGCCCTCATAAAATAGACATGATTAATGAGGTGGTAAACAAATCCGTCTGTGGAGAGGTGATTCATGAATGTGGAAAAACCTCAATGATAAAGGCAGGAACAGTTTACAAGAACTTCGATTCATTGATTCATATTCTTCAGATATGTGAGGGTTGTAACGGGGCATGTACCTTCTGCTGTACAAAGATAGCACGGGGTTTCCTGGTCAGTTATCCTATAGAAAAAATAGTTGAGGAAGCCAAAGAAGCAATTTCCAAAGGATGCAAGGAACTGCAGGTTACTGCACAAGATTCTGCATGTTATGGTATGGACACGGGGGAATCTTTTTCACAGTTGTTAAATCAACTGGCAGCTATAGATGGAGATTTTCGCATACGTGTAGGTATGATGCATCCGAAGAGCTTAAAAGGGCAGTTGGATGAAGTCATAAACGTCATCAAAAACAATGAAAAAATCTATAATTTTGTACACATCCCTATTCAAACAGGCAGTGCCAAGGTTTTGGAAGAAATGAATAGATTGCACACTCTGGAAGAATATAAGATGATTATCGACAAATTCCGGAGTGAAATTCCTGATTTGTCAATTGCAACAGACATTATAGTTGGTTACCCAACAGAAACAGATGATGATTTCCAGAAAACCATTGATTTGTTGTATGAGATAAAACCGGATATTATTCATATTTCAAAGTATATGCATAGGCCGGGTGCAAAGTCAAGCTCATTAAAAGAGATAGATCATGCTCTGATGAAAGAACGTACCCATAAGGTCAACAAGGTCAAAACAGAGGTTATGCTTGAAAACAATAAGAAGTATGAAGGTTCTGTTCAAAAAGTGTTGATAACGGGTAAAGGAACTTCAGGAGGATTTGTAGGATATACGAATTCGTACAAGAATGTTATTGTGGACGATGTGGAAATAGGTTCTTTTGTTGATGTTAGGATTACTGAAGGAAAAAGAACATATCTGCAGGCTGAAAAAATATAAACTATTATAAGTAAATAAAATATATTATATAAAGTAAACTAGAGAATTGGTTATTATGAGTTTTATAGTATGTCGAAGTTGTAAAAATTATGTTGAGGTTGATGAAAAACAGCCTTTAAGCTTTGATAAATGTGAAAAATGTGGTCACACACTGGAATTTGCGGAAAATGAAAGCGAATTAAAAATGATATTAAATGATGTGACAATTCCAAAACTTTCATATAACAAGATTTGTTTTTCATGTAAATCAGTGAATCCTAGGGAAACGGGTGCTTGTTTACATTGTGGATCAACAGATTTGCATATGCAATATGATTTAAACAGTTTTCCAGAGTTTGCAAAGTTCAACAATAATCAAGCTAATGATTCCAACAATACTCAGACAATTATCATTCAGGCAAGTCCTCAATTTACTCCTAAAAACAGTTTACTTTTCAGATTGTTTTCTTTATTGATTGGTTTAGTGGACTTTTTTTTCTTTTCACTATTGGGTGTTCAATTAATATTGGGATCTTCAGAATTACCGAGTGATGTAATGGCTTTTGCAACACAGAACATGTACCCTCTGATGGGAGTGATTTGTTTGTCCCTGATTCTTGCAGGAATAATGTCTGTGATGATAATTCCTCGTATGAGCTACAGGGATTCAATGGAAATTTCATCATCTGTGGGCCTGGTTGTAGGTTTAGTTACACTTCTTGCTTCAAAGGATTTGCTTACAGTAATCATTTCTGTGGTCTTATGCAGTTTATTATCAGGAATTGGCGGTTTGATTGGGGAATATATTATTCACAAGTTGACTCGTCGTCATTCCTGATTTAATATTTTTTTT
>DUHK01000123.1 GCA_013330915.1 Methanosphaera sp.
GATATCCTTGAAAGAAAAAAATTCCCAAATGCTGTTCGTGATGATAAAGGCAGATATCTGGTAGCTGCAGCTTGTGGACCTTTTGACATGGATCGTGCAATGGCATTAAGTGACGCCGGAGCAGATATCATAGCAATTGACAGTGCACATGGACATAAAACAGATATCATTGAATCAGTAAGGGAAATGAATAAAAATGTTGAATCCGATATACTTTTAGGTAACATTGCAACAGCCAAAGCTGCAGAAGACATTCTTAAAGCAGAAATAAATGGTATAAAAGTAGGTATAGGTCCTGGTTCCATATGTACCACCAGAATTGTTGCAGGTGTGGGAGTACCACAATTAAGTGCAGTATCAAATGTGGCTGATGTTGCAGCCGATTATGATGTTCCTGTTATAGCAGATGGTGGATTAAGATATTCTGGTGATGTTGCAAAAGCATTGGCTGTTGGTGCAAATGCAGTAATGGTTGGTAGTTTACTTGCAGGAACAACAGAATCTCCTGGTGAAATGACAATAAGAAATGGACGTAAATATAAACAATATAGAGGTATGGGTTCATTAGGAGCTATGACTGGTGGTGTAGGTGCAGGAAAAGACAGATATTTCCAAACATCCAGTAACATGAACTCAACAAAATTAGTACCAGAAGGTATTGAAGGAGTAGTACCATACAAAGGAGAAGCAAGTCAAATTATCTATCAATTAATGGGTGGATTAAAATCATCCATGGGTTATGTTGGTGCTTCCACTATAAAAGAAATGCATGAAAAAGCAGAATTAGTGCATATTACATCTAATGGTATGTCTGAAAGTCACCCTCATGACATAACAATAACAAATGAAAGTCCAAATTATCATCCACGTGAATAATTTGCTTTTAAGCCCCTCTCTTTTTTTTTAAATAAAAATTATCCGAACGAAGCTATTTATTAAATAAAATTTTAAAAAAAGAAGTAAAAATGATAATAAGAAAAATCTTGATTTTTACTTTAACCAAGCATTATGTAAAATTATACAACTTCACCGGCAGGGTGAATATTCAATCTTTCTGTCAATTGTAATCTGCCTCTGCTAAGACAAATCTCATAAGCTTCTTCTTCACTTATAAATTCTCCCCGACTACAACTTGAGAAATATTCATTATAATATAATAATACCAGTCTGTTTTTATATTTTCCATCTTTAACACGGACTAAACCCAATCTACCTGATTCATTACAATAGGATGGTTTGCTATCAAAAGTTAAATTATCAATAAAAGGTGTTTGTCCGACTTTTTTATTCTTATTATTATATATTGGTATAAGCATTATCTCCACCTATTAAGCGTATTATGGTTTTAATTCTTTGATATCTTCAGGATATTTTCCAAGAATTCTTTCCATTATTGACATTTTCTTTATTTCTGCAAACAATACATTATATTGTTTATTTTCATTTTGAATTTCATTAAATTCTTCATGTAACTTATTAAGGTTTTCAACAATATGTTTGTAATCACTTCTAGCAGTTCTGGTGTCTTTTTGCTGTTGTTTTAATTCATCGGTCAATGTTTTTAGAGACTCATTAAGAACGGAATTATCACTTTTTAAATTATCATACAATTCCTCTAAACTGTCATATTGCTGTTGCAGTAATTTCTTTTCCCTTTCTGGAATGTCTGAAGATCCTTTTAATTTGATATTTTCCTCTGTTAACCTGTGATTCTCATCTTCTAAGTTTTTGTTTAATTCCAGTAATTTTTTGTTTTCCTTTTCTAATTTCTGGTATTTATCTAGTGTGTCCTTGAGTTGATCTGAAATGTTATTCTTATCGGAATTATTGATTTTTAAATTATTATTTTCTTCAGTGATGTTTTGTATATTCTTTTCCTGCTCTTTTATTTTATTTTCCAACTCTGAATTATTATGTTTGAGATGATCATTTTCATTATTTAATAGGTTATTCCTATTATTTAAATCATCTAATTTTTTATTCAGTAAATTGATTTCTTCTTGTATATCTGCTACTCTTTTTTCTGAAGATTCTAATTTTTCTAAGGAAACTTGGTTTTCTTTTTGAACATTTAGATATTCCTCTTTATCAATTAAGGAGTTACTATTATATGCAATCAATATTTGTTCTAAAGCCTCACCAATTTTTATTCCTTTCTTTTCTGCATTTTCTTTAAATTTATGCCATTCTTCAATGTTTTTTATTCTTGCAGTAGCTTGACCAGAAGTCATACATACACCTTAATTTAATTTGTTAACAATGAATTTTTATGTTAACTTTTTGTTAACAAATGTTTTAATTTAAAATATATTGAAAACAATTAATATCTGTGACCTGTTAATCATCCGTATTCTAATTTCTAATTATTTTTTTTCTTAAAACATTTTGTTAATTTTTGTTAACATTTATTTCATATATAATATTCTGTGGTACCTTATATTTATATGTTGTTAACAAATGTTTTCTTTTGTTAATATTTTTGAATTAAATGTTTTAATATGAAAACATATCTTCTTTATTAATTAACATATCAAAACATGAAGTTAACATAAGATAATATCTGTTAACATTTGTTAACAATATGTTTTTTTCATA
>DUHK01000006.1 GCA_013330915.1 Methanosphaera sp.
AAATTTGCATACGGAAGCTGAGCAAAGATTCCTGCAAACAGATTTACACTTAATCCTTCAAGACCTGCTGCAAAAGCAAATATGAGTGTTGAAATACTTGTCACCACAGTTAGAATAACAATCCAAACCAAAAACATTTACATTTATATATCATAATCCATATAATATACCTAACGAACGGTAGGTAGTAAATATGAATACTAAAGAAAAGATTTTTGAAGTATCTCTTGATTTATTTTCAAAGAAAGGGTATGATTCAGTTTCCCTTAGAGAAATTGCTGAAGAAGTAGGAATTAAAAAAAGTTCGATATATAGTCATTACTCCTCCAAAGAAGCAATACTTATGGACATATTCGACTATTTAACCAATATTTTTGAATATGATGAGATGCTCAATAGTAAAGATTTGGATTTGAATGCAAACAATGAAATACTGCTTCAAAATCCAGAAAAGTTTTATCATAAAGGTTCCGAAGCCATGAAGGAAATGTTCTCACAAGAAAAGAACCTTAAAATCTGGAAACTGTTATTCATTCAGATGCACCATAACGATGCAATCAGGAAATTTTTCCAAGATGAGATTCTTGCCAAGCCAATTTTGTTTTGGGAGGGATTTTTCACCATTTTAAAAGAAAATCACATAATTCGCCCAGAATGCGATCCAAAGCTATTAGCAAAGGAATATTACAGTTTTCCAATTTATCTGATTTTGGAAATCTGTGTGGAATATGAGGATATTCCCCAAAGTTCTCTGGAGGATTTCTTTAACCAAGCAGAAGAGCATGCTAATTTCCTACTTGAATGTGTGAAGGTGAATTAAATGGATTTTGATATTCAAGATTATCTGGCCAAGGGTGTTGAAATCATCATGAAAGATGCAATGCGTGCAACACTAAAAAATCCAAAAGAAAGTTTATTTTTGATTAAGTTTTCAAAGTATGCAAAAAAAGCTACTAAAATCAGACAAAAGTATGATAAAAAAGGTAAAAACATTCCAGCTTTCTTGATAGCAAGCATTACAAGCAGTTGCAACCTGCACTGCACAGGATGTTATTCACGTGCACATGATGCATGCAATGACGGCAAGCCACAAAATCAACTTACAGATGATGAATGGGAAAACATATTCAAGCAGGCAAAGGAACTTGGAATAAGTTTCATTGTTCTTGCAGGTGGTGAACCAATGCTTAGAAGAGATGTCATACTAAAAGCCAGCAGATATCATGAAATTCTGTTTCCCATATTTACCAATGGCACCATGTTGGATGAAGAGTATTATGATCTGTTAGATAAAAATAGAAATCTAGTTCCAATTTTATCAATAGAAGGAAATGAAGAAGTAACAGATTTTAGAAGAGGAAAAGGTGTTTATAGGCAATTAATTGATTCAATGGAATATATGAGAAAAAATAATATCATCTTTGGAGCTTCACTCACATTTACAAAATGGAATTTGCCAACTATACTTTCAAATGAGTATATTAGTCAATTACATGATTTTGGATGCAAAGTATTATTTTTCATCGAATATGTCCCTGTTGATGCAGATACTGTAGATTTAGCCCCTAGTAATGAGGAGAGGGAATTATTATTGGATAGAATTAATTGTTTGCGTCAGAAATATTCTGACATGATATTTCTTTCATTTCCAGGAGATGAAAAGACATCAGGAGGATGTCTTGCAGCAGGAAGGGGATTTTTCCATATTAACTCACATGGTGGTGCTGAACCATGTCCCGCTTCACCATACTCCGATGTTAATGTCAAGGATGTATCCCTTATTGAAACTTTGAATTCAAACTTGTTTAAGTCCTTAAGGGATGGAGATATTCTGATGGATGATCATGATGGTGGCTGTGTGTTGTTTGAGCATAAAGATGAAGTTGAAAGGATTTTGAACAGATGAATATTTAAAAATCAAATAATGTTGATCGCTTTGGTTCAATATATCTTATTACTTCTGTATCAATTAGATTATCATTTTCTTTAAGGTGTCCAAGCAATAATGGTGATTTCTCATAATGCAGTTTTATAACATTTTTGGGAATTTCAGGTTTTGTTTAACACGAGGTAGTAATATTATAGTATTACTAACTTAGAAAATATTAAAAAAGTCTTTATAACATTAAATTCAAAATAAGTTTCATAAATGATTTACGAGGAGTATTAAGATTAATGAATTAAAAATATGAGAAAATAAGTGTTGTAAGAGTTTTGGTCAATTTTTTCTCTCTTTTTGTGTAAAAAAAGGAAAAGAAGAGATATTGCTTATATACCGAAAACATATAAACAAATAAATGCTAATACTACGGGGATAAAAGGTGCACCTATAGCATAAAATAGAAACCATGATTCAGAACTTCTTATATCATATTTTGTATATTTGTTTATTTTATCAAGAAATAATATTGATGATAAAATTATCAAATAGATAATAATTAAACTAAAATTCAATTCTAAGTTATTTAAAAGAACATACATCCCCCAGGATAAAAATCCAAATAACGCGGTTGCAGGCATTATAAACATTGAATATACTGTTATTACATAATAATTATCATTATATTGATTAAATACATCGGATCTAATGAAAAAATCAATTCCTAAAAGTATATATAATATTGAAATGAAAAACGCTACTGAAAAGAGTAAAAAACCCTTATCACCAAAGATTTTTATCAATGGATAAAAAAACATTATTCCTATTATTCCTGCAAGTATCATGTCTTTACTTTCCAAACGATAATTATTGAATGTTTTATTTCCTATTTTTTCTTCAAGTTTAACATCAAATATCTTAAAGAATAGTTTATAATACTTAAAAAGTATGATATTTAAATAAATAAGGAATGAGATGTAGTAGCATATCCATGAATTGTTTAATCCATAGTATATTCCATATAAACAGATTATAGTCCAGATTATGAATTTTATCCCATCTTTTTTTAGTGAAATATTGAAATGCTTTTCGTGTATTTCTCTTTCATCATCCCTATACTGATTATTCAATGAGTCTGAGTATATATTTTCTCGTTCTATACTATTCCAGTCAAAGTCTTCGAATTGATGCTTACATTTGCGACAGAATATCTGTTCATTAAGATTAATGGCATTACACTTTTCACAATACTTCATAATTATACCTTCTTATATAGTTTAACATGAAGTAGTAATATTATAGTATTACTAACCTTGTTAAAATATTCCTTTCAACTCACTTTTGTTGTATTTCTTAGTGAATTTCTTGTCATATCTCCAAACTGTGGAGTTTACTGTTTCATTATCATCCTGTAATTCATATAATATCACTGAAGACCGTTCTTCATTAAACAATAATTTGACATTGGGGTTGTTTTTATTGCTATACAAATACAAGTACCCTTCATCATCATACTGTTTCCTATCAGTAAATGTGTAATTTCCAATATCAATATCCATCATTTCCTCGAAGAAATCTGTTTCCTCAGGTGTGTTTAATGATTCAGATATTTCTCTTAAAGTAGTCATATGTTTCACCTATCCTTTTGTTTTATTAAACCTCTGTCATTTCCACTAGAATTATTTTCTTGGATTTGATTTTGTCCCATGTCTTCTTAGGGATAGATTGTTTTTTATCCAAACCCAATCGTTCAGGGGTAGTTTCACTTACTTCATTCACACGGAATCGTTGTTTCTCGCTGACCCAAACTTCTTCTTCTTTTTGATAATCATTTATTTTCAACTGTTTATAGACATCGAATGCATTTCCCTTGGAGAGATGATAAATAACTGGTTCACCCATAAATACTGTTCCTAAACTCATACTTTCCACAACATCTTTGTTTTTAGAGAATGCTTTGAATGAGTCATTGTCAAAGGAGAACTCCGCCCCTTTGGTTATATTTTGAGAGGAAAAAGTTCTTGAAGAATTTTCCATTCTGTATATGCCATCAGGACTGATTGAATCTAGTGATTCCATATGGTTATTTACATATTCAATTTCTTCATCAGTCATGTTCTCATCTATGAAATCGGTAACGTGTGTCATCCATTCGATTGCGTTGTCTGTCAGGTTTGCAATGACCTTTTCATCTTCTGCCGAACTCCCTGATGAAGTACTACCTCTTCTATTTACTCTGTTTTTACCCATCGTATTTACTTAACCCTCTAAATGATGTCTTCATTTTTTAACAGGTAATGGTTTACGCCTGTCCGAGGAGTATGGTTTAAATGAATCCAGTGGGAAATCCTTTGTGAATTTTCCATGAGGATTCCATGATGTAACAGATACTGTTTCATCATCCACTTTTTTTATTAGG
This sequence comes from Methanosphaera sp., assembly GCA_013330915.1. Taxonomy (GTDB): domain Archaea; phylum Methanobacteriota; class Methanobacteria; order Methanobacteriales; family Methanobacteriaceae; genus Methanosphaera; species Methanosphaera sp11921u. The sequence goes on from DUHK01000006.1 coordinate 4,299, forward strand.
GTTACTGCCCTTCTATCATCATTTATTCTTAACCACACATCAGGATTACTATTGCTGGTAAATTCCAGAACATAACCTGTATTATCAGTGTGTCCCTCATCAAATGTGTATTCACCTATATTGATGTTCTCAATTACATCGGGATATCTGAGAATTGAGTTGAATTTGTCCAATACATCTTTTACAGTTGTCATGTTTTTCACCCACCTTGTCTTTTTATTAGGTTATTTTAGTTAAATTTATTGTGTAATGTGTTATTATAATTTACTGTTGCTGGAGCATTTAATTAAATGAGGTTCTCAGAACTTATTGTTCTACCGTGAGAGTCCACAACTCTGGAAACTTTTGGGTCATATTCTACATCCACAACTGTGACATTGTCCAAACTGTATTGGTACTCACCCAAATCAACCCCATACTTGTCATATATTTCATCCCTCATACCACTGCCACTATATTTGTTAACATCTTTAACTCTCATGGTATCAAGAGGTACTAAACACTCTTGTTGGTATGGATATGGGTTTGAGTATTTTCCTATGTCGAAATAAGGTGCTTTACCTACAGTCCTATATATCACTATGTTGGTATAACCATTGAACTCCTCGTCCAACATTTGATTGGTAGCTGTTATTTTTTTACTGAATGACCTTAATGAGCCATTGCCATTGAGTTTGTCCCCTACATGATAACCTTCGGTTTCAAAATGGTATGCATCCTCAAATCGATACAAATGCCCGTCTGGTATATCTGGGTTATCATCAGTATGTTTGAAATGGGTGAATATGTATTCCGTTTAACATGAAGTAGTAATATTATAGTATTACTAA
>DUHK01000068.1 GCA_013330915.1 Methanosphaera sp.
TTTTTTTTAGTATATCATATTATCCCCATTTTTTGATGTGATTTCACCTTTAATATATACGCTTTTTTGTTGTTTATGATAAAAAAATAATTATTTCGTAATTATTGCGGACATATAACCGACAACGGAATCATAATCTCCTGACACGTCACCACTGGTAGAGTGTTTTAATACAATGGAGCTTTCAGCATCATGTAACCTGGAGTAACAAGTGGCAGTTATAACAGGACCATATCCACACATCGTGATATCATAGTCAATAATATCTTTTACCATCTGTTTCATGTCCATGGACTCAACGGATTTTATGATTTTTTCATCCAGATAAAGTGTTGTGTCCTGATTTTCATAATGATTCAAATCAGTACTTGCAATGATAATACAATTTCTATTTAACTTTTTAATCACATTGTCCAGGCTTCGGGCAAGTTGTTCACAAAGCTGTGGAATCTGTTGGGAAATGACTATCGGCACTATCTTAAAATCATGACTCTCACAGATGTACTGAATCAATGGAATTTCAACTTCAATGCTATGTTCATTGACATGTGCAGAATTATCAATGTAGACATTGGAATCCTCATTTAACAGTTCACGTATAAATTCATCGTCAACATCCACCAAACCAAGTGGAGTTTCCCATTTGTCAAAGTCACATACGTCAATTTTTGTTCCCCTGCCTGTATGGTTAGGTCCGATTATGATGAACGTATCGGGAATTTCACCTTTTTTAATCTCGTTAAAAGTATAACATGCTGTTTTACCAGAATAAACATATCCTGCATGTGGAACAATACCGGCTATAATATTTCCATCCATGGTATTATCAGGAATTTCTCCAAACATATCTTCGATATCTTCCTTTAGAAAATCCGGATTGGACTCGTAAAACATTCCGCTAACACATGCTTTTCTAATCATTTTAATCACTATTTAATATTTGCATCTTTAAAATATATAACTCCCATATTTTTTTTATGTGTATCTTAAGAAAATCATTAATCAAATAATTTGATAATTACTTAATTTTCCTTAGTTTTTTTAGTTAAGTATATAATATATAATTTCAATATATATTATTAACAGATTCTCATAAGATAATTGATTAAAAGTAATCATTTATTGTTGCGAATGTGACGGTATAAAAAGGATTTTTTATACTTGAGAATCATTAAGGGGTACTTGTGCGTTTTGCATGGGTAATGTATTGGAATTAGATTAAATAATTTAGATATTAAGCATATGGTAGTATATCTTTTGATAATATTACAATTTTTTTTATCTAAACTTAATTTAAAGATATAACAACTAAGTCATAAAAATATTTTATAACTTATTCTTATTAACTAATTTTTTATACTTTCCTATTGACTTTCGGAGAATAATTATAACATGAAAATAAAGGCTTTTGCACCAGGAAAAGTAATATTATTTGGAGAACATTCTGTTGTACATAAAAAACCAGCCATAGCTGTGGCAATAAACAGGGGAGTCGATGTAGAATTAACGACTCGTGAAGATAATATTGTCAAAATAGAAGTTCCGCTGATAGGTTATTCTCAAGAATCAGAATTAACAGATAAAAGGCTTAATTTTGAATTGGACAGTCAAAATAAGATGATTACTGATTATATATATGAGGCAATAGACTTATTTGAATTTGAAAAGGGTTTCAATCTTAAGGTTGATATAAGAATGTACCTTGGTGCCGGTTTGGGTTCATCAGCAGCTGTCACGGTAAGCTGCATTAAGGCGTTATCACTCTTGGCAGGAGTTGACATGGACAAGAAAAGTATTGCCAAAGAAGCTCGCAATATAGAAATCAAGATTCAGGGAGCGGCAAGTCCTATTGATACCAGCATGAGTACATACGGTGGCATAATTTATATCGATGAAAACTTCGAATTAAACAGGATAAAATTTGATATGAATCTCCCATTGATAGTTTCAAATTGTCAAATAAGTGGAAACACGGGCATACTTGTGGAATCTGTTAGACAAAAGTATGTAAAATATCCCAACATTGTAGGAAATATTTTTAACGCAATGCAGGAAATTGCAAAGAATGCAAAAGATGCTCTGGAAAATGGTGATTCTGATTTAATAGGAGATCTAATGAATTTAAATCAGGGATTGCTGGATTCAATTGGTGTAAATACTCTTGAATTATCTGATATGGTTTATATGTCAAGAAAATATGGAGCAAAAGGTTCTAAATTAACAGGTAGTGGTGGTGGGGGCTGTATTATAGCTTACTGTCCGGAAAATATAGATAATATATATGAAGAATTATCTAAAAAATACCCTACATTTAAATGTGAACAATCAGACGATGGAGTACATGCTCAAATCATTGAAAACTAATAAAGGTCAATTATTATGATGATATTAAAACTTGGCGGAAGTGCATTGACAATTAAGGATGCATCAGAACCAACTATAGATGAAGTTAATTTAGATAGGATTGCCGAAGAATTGTCATATTACAACGATGATATGATGATAGTACATGGAGCCGGATCATATGGACATATTCATGCAAAGAAATATGCCATAGGAGACCAGATCAATACTGAAGAAGAAAAAAAATTCAAAAACGAGGGTCTATGTAAAACGCAGGCTTCAGTACAGCTGTTAAACTATATTGTTGTAAACAAGTTACAGGAAAAGGGCATACCTGCAGTAGGTATTAAACCTTCAACCTTTATAATGACAGAAAACAAGAGAATATCCATTTGTGACAGTACAATTGTTAAACGTTATATTATGGAGGGTTTTGTTCCTGTCATATATGGTGATGCCGTTCTTGATTTGAATGACGACATCAAGTTTGCAATAATATCAGGCGATCAGCTGATTACTCATTTTGCCAGAAAACTTAAGGCAGACCGGGTAGTCATATCTTCGGATGTTGATGGAATATTTACTGACAATCCAAAAACTAATCCTGATGCCCAATTAATAGATATAGTAACAAAAGACAGTCAGTTAACCTTGACAGAAAATGAAAATCAGGCTGATGTTACCGGTGGAATGGCAGGTAAAATCAAAGAATTACTTGAATTGGCAGAAGATGGCATAGAGTCCTTAATAATAAATGCTGAAAAAGAAGGTAACATAAAACTGGTAGTTTCAGGAAAGGATGTTAAAGGTACATTAATCAAATAATTATTCATTTTAACCAATTAACACAATAAAAAGATGAGGAGGTAGACTATAGTGATATCGGATAGGAAACTTGCACACCTTGAGATATGTAAAAATAACGATGTTGAACATCACGTAACAACGGGTTTTGAAGACATAGAACTGGTTCATCGAACATTACCTGAAGTAAATTTTGACGATATAGACACGTCAATAGATTTGCTGGGAAATACATTGGATTCACCATTGATTATTTCAGCAATAACCGGTGGACACGAAGCAAGTAAGGAAATAAATAAAAACATTGCAATAGCTACAGAAAGTACTGGTATTGCAATGGGTGTTGGAAGTCAAAGAGCCGGTATAACTCATGAAGAACTAACGGACACATTTACAGTTGTCAGAGATTATGCACATGAATCCATGATAATTGGAAACATTGGAGCACCACAAGTAGACTATGCACCAAAAGCAATAGAGATGTTAGATTGTGATGCATTGGCCGTACATTTAAATCCATTACAGGAAATCATTCAGCCGGAAGGAGATATAAATGCAAAAGGCTATGTTGAATCTATCAAAGAAATATGTTCTGAAACAAACATTCCTATAATAGCAAAAGAAACCGGTGCCGGTATAGATGGAAGGGATGCCAGAATTCTTGAAAAAATAGGAGTAGATGCAATAGACATTCAGGGAGTGGGTGGAACAAGCTGGGCTGCAGTAGAAACATACAGAGCAGAAAATCCCGATCTTGGAAACCTCTTCTGGGACTGGGGAATACCTACCGCTGTAAGTACAATAGAAGTCCTGGAAAACACTTCACTGCCAGTCATATCATCTGGTGGTATACGAAATGGATTGGAAGCAGCAAAAGCAATTAGTTTAGGAGCCGATTGTGTGGGTATGGCATTACCATTTTTAAAATATGCCTATGAAAGTCCCGAACTAATAGAAGAAAAAATCAACCAATTCACCAGAGAACTTAAAACGGCAATGTTCCTTGTAGGAGCATCCAACATCGAAGAGTTAAAGCAAAAAAGATTGATAATTACCGGAAAAACCAGGGAAATATTAACAGAACTAAATATAGACACAAAAAAATACGCAAGGAGGATATAATTTGACTATAGAAGTAATAGCAGTCGGAGGATACGAACAAATCGGAAAAAACATGACGGCTGTTAAAGTAAATGATGATGTAGTAATATTTGATATGGGAATACACCTAGACAGACTTCACATCCACGAAGACACGGACATATCGAGGATGCACAGTTTGGATTTAATAGAACGTGGAGTAATACCTGACGACACATTAATGAGAGAAGTGGACGGTAAAGTAAGGGCAATAGTATGTACTCACGGACACCTTGACCACATAGGTGCAATAGCAAAACTTGCACACAGATACGAAGCCCCTATTATTGCAACACCATACACAATAGCATTAATAGAAAAAACCATCAAGGGAGAACGTAAATTCAAGGTAAACAATCCATTAAAAATATTAAATCCTGGAGAAAAATTACAAATCTCACCAAACTTAACACTAGAATTTGTAAGAACAACCCACAGTATTCCACAAACAATTACTGCAGCCCTTCACACACCTGAAGGAGTGGTAATATACGCAAACGACTTCAAATTCGACAACCATCAGATGGTATCACCACCACCTGACTACAGAAGATTCCGTGAAATAGGTAAAAAAGGTGTAAAAGTAGCAATAATGGATACTACAAACATCAAGGAAGTAAAAGAGAGCAAAACACACTCAGAAAAAATAGCAAGAGATTTACTTAAGGATGTTCTTAAAGGACCATTGGAAGAAAGAAAAGGATTGATAGTGACAACATTCTCCAGTCACATAGAAAGAATCCAGGCAATCACAAAGATAGCAGAAAGAAGCAGAAGAAAAGTGCTTATTCTTGGCCGTAGTATGGAAAGATACTGTTCAATAGCAGAATCACTGGGAATATTAAACCTTCCAAGAAACGTAAGCATATACGGTAATTCAAAATCAATCAACAAAGCACTGGCAAGAGCAAACGAAAACAGAACAAAATACATGTTAATCGTAACAGGTCACCAGGGAGAACCTGATGCATTACTGCCAAGAATAGCAAACAACAAAACCAACTTTGAAATCAAACCAGGAGACAACATTGTCTTTTCTGCAACAACAATTCCTAACCCTATCAACCTTGCAAACAGGGATTTGTTAAACAGAAGACTTAAAGAAAGAGGGGCAAGAATTTACAACAATGTTCACGTATCAGGTCACGCAGGTCCTGAAGACTTAAGAGACTTCATAAGAATGCTAAATCCACAACACTTAATACCATCACACGGTGATTTAAGTCATTTGGCAGCATTTGTTGAACTTGCAGAAGAAGAAGGATATAAATTAGGAAACGATGTACACATACTAAGAAATGGACAAGCACAAGTATTTAACAGGTGATTATAATGGATGTATTAGAAATATTAAAGGCATACTCATCAGATGTTGATTTAGTAATAGAAGAAGCATTAAGCACACTCGAACCGGAAGATTTAAAAGAAGCATCAGCACATTTAATAAAAGCTGGAGGAAAAAAATTCAGACCTGCACTAACAGTATTAAGCTGTCAGGCAGTAGGTGGAGAAACCGACAAGGCACTTAAAGCAGCAGCTTCACTCGAATTAATCCACACATTCAGTCTCATACACGATGACATAATGGATAATGACGATACCAGACGTGGAATGAAAGCAGTGCATAAGATTTGGGGAGAACCACTGGCAATACTTGCCGGTGACACACTATTTGCAAAAGCATATGAAACAATCATCAAAACAGCAGATGACAACATTGCATACGAAAGAGCAATAGATGCACTAAGAGTACTAGTCGACTCATGTATAAAAATATGTGAAGGACAGGCACTGGACATGTCATTCGAAGACACATATGATGTGACTAAAGATGAATACATGAACATGATTTATAAAAAGACAGGAGCATTAATTACTGGTGCAACAGGTGCTGGAGCAATTATTGGTGGGGCATCATCAATGCAAATCAAAGCATTACAGGAATATGGACGTAATGTAGGGCTTGCCTTCCAGATACAGGATGACTACATAGATCTAACAGGTGACGAATCAATTGGAAAACCTGTTGGAAGTGACCTTGTAGAAGGTAAAAAAACAATCATGGTACTTTATGCACTTGAAAAAGCAAACAAAGAGGATCATGACAGACTCATAGAACTGCTTGAAACACACGATGAAAGCATCATCCCTGAAGCAATGGAATTGCTTGAAAAATACGGTGCAATACAGTATGCCAGAACCCTTGCATACGATTGTGTAATCAAGGCAAAAGAAACCTTAACTTTCCTTCCAGATTCTGAAGCCAAAGATGCATTAATGAAACTGGCAGATTTCGTTTACACTAGAAAAGCATAATCATGCTTTTTTTCTTTACCATTTCTAAATCAACAATAAACAGTTCATAAGCATGTGTTAATTGTTTATTGCTTGTTTTTATAATTATTATTCATAACAATAACTTTATTTTTTCATAATCTTTTTTAAAATATTATTCATGTTCAAACAGTCATAAAATAATATGCAGTAATTTATTTGGGAGGAAAGTATAATGACGGTACTGTTAATCGATATTGAAAGAACAATGATTATCTCAATATTTTTGTATTATATTTTTATTAAGTTGTTTGTAAAAAAATATTTCAGGTATGTGGAAAGGAAAACAAATCTTATTTATGATGAAAATGAAAACATCTGGATGGGTCATCCATTAAAAGGAAAAGATGGCGATAAATACGTCTATCTGTTGGTAATTCCTCTTTTAATAGTATCATTAATAATAGCAAATTATTTGTCAGGTGTTCTGCTGTTGTCATGGACTGAACTATCTATAGTAATGATTATAATCTCGATATATGTGATAGTTTATGTGATTAGAAATAATACATTTTAGTTCCTGTTTTTCCATTTTTTTATTATTTTGTATTTAATTTAATGTTTTACAATATCTTTTTTTGATATTTTTATAAATTTTAGGTTTTACAGAACCTAAAATGATAACTTTTTAATATTATATGTTTTATAAATATTTATAATTGAAAGAGGTGTGTTTTATGGTGGATAATATTGTTCCTAGAAATGTATATATGGAAAAAATTAAAAGATTTATGGGTCAGGAAGAAATTAAACTAATTACGGGTGTACGTCGTTGTGGAAAAACTTTCCTGTTACGTTTAATTGTTCGGGAATTAAAATCTCGGGGGGTTCCAGAAGAAAACATATTTCTCATATCTTTAGAATCAACAAAATATGATGAGATACATGATAATAAGGATTTGAACAGACTGGTATTTGATTTGGTTGATGGTGTTGAAGGAAAAGTATACCTGCTTTTTGATGAAATACAATTGGTTAAAAATTGGGAAAAAAGCATTAATGGATACAGGGTGGATTTGGATTGTGATTTATATGTGACAGGATCCAATTCAAAATTATTATCGGGGGATAATATAAGATTACTTGGAGGCAGGTACATAAAAATTGAAATGTATCCATTCAGTTTCAATGAAATACTGAATTATCATAAAAACATAAGAAATGAAGAAATAACCTCCTTTGAAGAAAACAGGATATATCACGATTTTTTACAATACGGTGGATTACCTCGGCTGATTCAACTGGATGAAGAACAGGAAAAGCAAGATTATCTGTTGGACATATATAACTCAATCATATTGGATGAAATAATACCAAAAAACAAAGTCCGGGACGTTGACTTTTTAAAAAGAATCATGCGATATGTCATTAGGCATATATCAAGACCTTTTTCTGCAACATCATTATCAAAGTCCATGAAACATGACCAAATTAACATAGAACCAAAAACAATAAAAAAATATTTAAGATGTATTATGGAATCATACATATTATTGGAAGCGGTTAAGGAAGAAATTCCAAGTAAAAAAGAGTTAACCAGTAAAAAGAAATATTATCTGGTTGATCAGGGATTTTATGAATTAAATACTGGAACTAAAAAAGATTTAGGTTCATTAATAGAAAATGTAGTGTTCATGGAATTAAAAAGAAGAGGATATCAGATTACAGTGGGAATCATAAAAAAATTAGAAGTGGATTTCATATGCAGGAAGGGTAATCAAACAAAATATTTCCAGATTTCAGAAAGTATTGCTGATGAAGTCACAAGAGAAAGGGAATTTCGTTCACTTGAAAAAATCAAAGATAACTATCCGAAGTATGTGATAACACAGGATACATGGGATTACTCTCAGAATGGAATTCAGCACGTAAACATTATTGATTTCTTAAAAAACGAGGATATTTAATGAAATGTAAAGGAATGATACAATTGAATTAAAATTTATTATTTAACAAAAATTTCTATTATTTCTATTTTTATTCAATTTTTTGAATTTTTCTTCATATATACAAAAAATATAAATCTATTATAAATCTATGTATAAGTATAAAAAAATGGAGAGATATAATGTTAGACAAAAAAATGGAACAAGCATTAAATGACCAATTAAACGCAGAAATGCAATCAGGATATTTATACTTATCAATGGCAACCTACTTTGAAGACAATGACTTACCAGGTTTTGGTAATTCACTCAGAGTACATGCAGAAGAAGAACTGGAACATGCAATGAAATTCTATGACTACATCTTAAGAAAAGGTGGAAGTGTAGTATTACAGGCAATAGATGAACCAAAAAGAGACTGGAAAGATGTTGTAGAAGTATATGAAGAAATACAGGAACACGAAGAATTAGTAACATCATTAATCCACGACCTTGTAGATTTAAGCATAGAACTTAAAGACCATGCAACCAATCAATTCTTACTTTGGTTTGTAGAAGAACAAGTTGAAGAAGAAGAATTAGCTGCAGAAGACTTAAGAAAAGTTAAAATGTCTGTAAATTCACCAGAACTATTATTCTTACTTGATAAAGAATATGGTGAATTTACCGGTGAAGAAGATGAAGAAGAATAATAATTCTTCT
>DUHK01000115.1:0-1391 GCA_013330915.1 Methanosphaera sp.
TGATAAAGTTTTTAATAAAATTTGAAAGTTTTTTAAAATATCAAAAAATTCATAAACATGTCTAATTTTTCATATGTAATTTAATATGTTTATTATTAGTATATAAAAAATTCGGTTAGGTTTAAAAAGGGACTGTCACAAATTGGGTGATTTTTTTAACAAAGTATTTTATTATCCCCAAAAACACCGCCAAATTTTGAAAAAATTGAAAAATATTATCAAAAAACATCACAAAATTTTGAAAAAGTTGAAAAATTATATAAGCAATATAAAATAAAATAGAATCAACACAATTCGGAGAAGTTTAATGAGTAAAACTAGAGTCGAATGGATTGATTTTGTACGTGCAATTGCAATATTGACCGTTTTGTATATTCATGCCACCGATGGCATTTACATAATATCTTCAGATGCAATCATGAATTATACAATCTATTCAAGGATTTTTAATTTTGCATCCCTTTTTATTGGACGCATAGGCGTTCCATTCTTTTTAATGATTACAGGTTACTTATTACTGGACCGATCATATGACGACGAGCGAGTTCGTAAGTTTTGGAAAAAAAACTGTAAAGGACTGATTATCGTTACAGTAATCTGGGCGATAATCTATGCGGTCAGCCTGCAATTCATCACAGTCGGTTCCGCCCATGTAAACTTTGCAGAAGCCGGAAACCTGTTTTTCAGCCATATGTGGTATATGCCTATGATTATCGGAATGTATCTTTCAATGCCATTTGTAGCAAATGCCTTGGAAAATTTTGATCCTCAAACAATCAATCAGGCAACAATAGTCTTTGCACTTCTAGCTTTCCTGTTACCATTCATTACAATAGTCCTAGAAATGCATGGTATTGAAAATGCAAATATCCAATATTGCCTTGGATTCAGTGGTGGCGTATACGGCATCTACATCATTTTAGGATATTTAGTTAAAAAAGGCTTGTTTAAAAAGTATTCATCTGCAAAGATGGGACTGCTTGCAATAGCATCATTCATAGTATGTCTATTGTTCCAGTATTATGCATTTGTAATAGAATATGACTTCTTCTTATGGTATGAATTCCCATTCATCTTAACTGGATCTTTTGCATTATTTGAATTGTGTTCAAGAATGGGAAAAGTCAGGGCATTTCCACTTGTCAGCTTCTTGTCAAAATACTCATTTGCAGTGTTTTTAGTCCACAACCTATTCAGATTGCCATTGCTTCCATTGGTTGTTCAACTACCTTACACAGAACCTGTAAAAGCAATAATTCTTTGGATTTTACTGATAGTATTCAGTTATATAGCCGTAGTTATTATCTATAGAATCCCAAGATTCGGAAAATATATTTTATATATGAAATAATTAACCAATTATCCATTTTTTAATTTCCATAATTAACCAA
>DUHK01000115.1:1494-2513 GCA_013330915.1 Methanosphaera sp.
ATCTCTTTTTCAATATCTATAATTAACCAATTATCTCATTTTTAATTTCTTTAAATGCATTTCTTGCTTCAGGTGAAGGAAACAGTGGATAAATATGGAACAGGCCATCACCAGTTATGAATTTAACATCAACACCATCATTTTTGAGATTTTCAACATATCTTTTGATATCTTTATAAAAAATCTCACCAGTTCCAGCAAAAATTAATGTCCTTGGAAGACCTTTATTATCCCCATAAAGCGGGCTTACACGATAATCTTTTGTATCCCAATCTCCTGCCCATGACTTGCCTATTTCTTTTAAACCCACCTCGCCTAAAATTGGATCGTTTTTACTGTCATAAGGAGGATTGCCCATGGAAATGTCAACCCAAGGTGAAAATGTTATGATTTTATCAGGTTGTGGCAAATTGATTGTTTTCAGGTATTGACAGAATGATAAAACAAATCCTCCGCCTGCTGAGTCACCCATCAAAATCAAATTGCTTTTTGAAGTCAATGTTTTATACAATTCAGTAATCAGATCAAATGTTTCAGTTGATTTATGCAAAGGGGCGAGTGGGTAAACTGGTAGAATCACATATGCATCCAATTTTCGTGATAGCTTCATGCAATATAACAAATGCTGATAATTTATCTCATTAATATATGCTCCGCCATGCATGTACACGATTGTATTTTTAGCATTTTCATCACCAAATGTGAAAACCTCAAGGCCGCCAAAGTCCCTGCTTTTAAAAATGGTGTTGGGAATTTTATCTGATGATCTTGATTTTTCATCTAAAAACTCATCAATTTTTTCTTTTGAGTCCATATAATCTGGTTTTGTGGAATTTAAAATAATCTCTTCTATTTTTGAAAAAAATGACCTTTTATCAGACATGGTTAAACCTTAAAAAAAAATTAATTATCACAATCATTTATTGATTGTGATAACAGTACTGTTTAAACCTAGAACTCTTGAATAATCAATATGGTCAGCTATTTTATTCAAGACACTGATATTGTCAAATTCCAGA
>DUHK01000112.1 GCA_013330915.1 Methanosphaera sp.
GTATTCAATATGGTAAAACCATACAACAACAATCCAATTCCCACAACATATAGTAGAGAACCAGTCTTGTCCAGCCTATCTTTTTCCATTATCCATTCGTCATCTATTTTATTTAAAAGATAATATGATAACATGGCAAGGATTATTGTAATAAAGAAAACAAATCGCCAGGACAGATTATGTACAAGAACACCACTTATAGTCGGAGAGATGGTTATTCCAAGATACACGCCGGTTACATTAATACCAAGAGCATGCCCTCTGTTGGAAACCGGAATTTCTGCCGTTATCATGGAAACGTTGGTTACAAAAACCATTGAAGATCCTATTGCCTGTAAGATTCTGCCTAAAAACATCAGCATTATGTTAAAGGATATCGTTGATAATAAGGAACCTGTGGCAAAGATAATCAGTCCGATCTTGAAGGAACGTTTCAAACCATATTTTCCACAGAGTTTTGCCAATGGAACACCTGTCACTGCAAGAATCAATAAGTAAATGTACACTATCCAATTTTGCATAATATTACTTATATGAAAATATGAAGCAAGTGTTGGAAGAATTACTGAAAGACCATTGGAAGCATAGGCCATAGTAAATGAACTTATAGCCGCTGTTAAAATGATATATACATACTTTTTATTTTCATCCATAATGATAATTATGTTAGTAATCCTATTTAGAATAATAAGATTAAACTTATTAAAAAATAGATTATTTGCTGCAAGATACAATTTGACACGAATAAATTTGCAAAATTATTAAAGAATCAGAATGTTATTGTAGAAAATGATTAAAATATTTATAAAAAAAATTAGATTTAAAAAAAAAGGAATTGAAGAAGGAATTATAATTTGATTTTTATATCCAATGCACTGGATCCTTCTTCATAACAGAATACTGGGTTAATATCCAACTCTTTGATTTCAGGGAAGTCAAGAGTTAATCTGGTTACACGTTTAAGTGTGTCTTTTACTGCATCGATGTCACATGGAGCATCTCCACGGTAACCTTCCAGTAATTTACTTACTTTTGTACTGTTGATTTGTTCATCAATAGCTTCTTCGGTTAATCCGGAACCGAGTTTGAAGTTTACATCATTGATTAAGTTTACGTATATTCCACCCATACCAAATCCTATGATTGGACCAAATTGAGCATCTCTTAACATACCTATAAGAACTTCTTGTCCTTTTGGCATCATTTTTTGAACTTCTACTCCATCAGGTACAACATCAGGATGAGCTTCTTTTGCTCTTGCAATGATTTCTTCGAATTTTTCTTCTACTTCTTCTTTGGAGTTGATGTTTACTTGTACTCCACCAATATCTGTTTTGTGTAATATTTTATCTGATGCAATTTTAAGTACTACTGGGTATTGCATTTCTTCTGCTGCTTCTCCAGCTTCTTCTTTGGTTGTTGCAAGTACGATTGGTGCTGCTGATATACCATATGCTTTTGCTACTTGGTATGCTTCACTACCTATTAATGCATCTTTTCCACTTTCTTTTACAGAGTCAATAATTTTTTGGGCTTCCTCTTTGTTGATTCCTTCTAAATTATCGATTGCTGATACTTGTGATTTTTCTTTGATTTCTGAGAATTGTGACATTCCTTTGAGAGCTGTAACTGCTGTTTCAGGGAATACAAATGTTGGAATATTGTGTTCACGTAATACAAGGTTTTCTTCTACAAATGTAGGACCACCCATGTTTACTACCATGATTGGTTTATTGAATTTGTTTTTAGCATCAACAATTGCTTCTCCTACTTCTTTAGGTTTGTATGAAGCTGTAGGACAAGCCATAATAATTGCACTGTCAATGTAATCTTCAGCTAATACTATTTCCAGTGTTTTTTCATATGCTTCAGGTGATGCATCACCAAGTACATCGATAGGGTTGTGTACACTACCTTCTTCAGGAATTACTTCCCTGAGTTTAGCCATTGTTTCATCTGTAAGTTCAGCAAGTTGTAACTCTTCTGCTTCAATTTTATCTGCGGTTAATACTCCCCCACCACCAGCGTTGGTAATTACTGCAATGTTTTTACCTTTTGGTAGTTCTGATTTGGAAAATGCTGTTCCTAAGTCAAATAGTTCCTGCATTGATCTTGCTCTCATTACCCCACTTGTTTCAAATGCGGCATCAAATGCGAAGTCGTTTCCTGCTAATGCTCCTGTGTGTGAAGATACTGCTTTAGCTCCTGCTTGACTGGATCCTGATTTAAGTAATACAACAGGTTTTTTCCTTGTTACTTCCCTCATTACTTTTATAAATCTTTCTCCTTCACTGATTCCTTCAAGGTATCCTAAAATTACATCAGTTTTATCATCACCAGCTAATTGTTCAATAACATCGATTTCTGAAACATCTGCTTTGTTTCCTAAACTAACAACTTTACTGAAACCGATTCCTTCAGATACACTCCAATCAATAATTGCTACTGTCATTGCTCCACTTTGGGATACAAATGCTATATTTCCTGGTTGAGGCATTACTTGAGCGAATGATGCGTTAAGTGGTGTGTGTGCGTCTAAACTTCCAAGACAGTTTGGACCTTGAACGTTGATATCGTATTTTTTTGCGATTGCTGATAGTTCTTCTTCAAGTTTTACTCCTTCTCCACCAACTTCTTTAAATCCTGCTGTTAAAACTATAACGTTTTTAATTCCTTTTTGTCCACATTCTTCAATTGAAGCATTTGCGAATTTTGATGGAATTGCAACAACAGCAAGGTCACATTCTCCTTCAATGTCCAATACTGATTTGTATGCTTTTAATCCTAATATTTCACCATCTGCTTTGATGTTAATAGGATAGATTTCACCTTGATAACCACATGTTTTTAAGTTATCGGTAACAATGTAACCTAATTTTCCTTTTTGATTTGATGCGCCTATTACGGCCACTCCTTTTGGATTGAATAATCCGCTGAGATCTTTCATAATAATTTCTCCAATCAATTAATTCTTTCATAAACAAAAACAAACTCAAAAAGTATTTTGTTTTTCAAATCTATGAAAAATTCTACATGAATTATCATTATTAATTATTATCATGTATAGATTATGATTATATTTTTGTTGCAATAGATATATAAGTCTTGTTTAAAAATTGATTAAAATGAAAATGATAAGTTAAAAAAAGGTTTAATAAAAAAATGAATAAATAAAAAAAATTAGAGTATCATGCTTAAACTAATCCTGTTTTTTTCATTGTCAACAGACAATACTCTAACTTCAATTATATCACCTACACTGACGATATCCATAGGATGTTTAACAAATTGTGTGTCTGATAATTCAGAAATATGTACCAGTCCGTCCTGATGTACACCAATATCAACAAATGCTCCAAAGTCAACAATGTTACGTACAACACCCTCAAGAATCATGCCCTCTTCAAGGTCTTCTATGTTAAGTACATCAGAACGTAATTGAGGAGCATCCAATTTTTCCCTTGGATCCCTACCTGGTTTTTTAAGTTCTGTGATAATGTCATTAAGTGTCCATTCCCCAACACCAAGTTCCTCAGATAGTTTTCCAACATCTTCCACATCCAATGAAACTCCACCATTTTTTACATCAAAAAGATCGTAACCGTATACTGTTAACAATGCCAGGGTGGTGTCATATGATTCTGGATGTACGCATGTACTGTCAAGAACATTTTTTGAATCGTATATTCTCATAAAACCGGCACATTGTTCAAATGTTTTGGCACCTATTCCAGGAACTTTTAAGAGTTGATTTCTGTCTACAAATGAACCGTTCTCTTCCCTGTATGCTACAATATTATTTGCAATTTTCTTGGATACACCTGCAACATGCTGCAGGAGTGTTGCGGATGCCGTGTTTAGGTCAACTCCAACGTTGTTCACACTTTTTTCAACTATCCCTTCCAGTGATTCGTCAAGTTTTTTCGGATTCATGTCATGCTGATACTGTCCTACACCAATGGATTTTGGATCAATTTTTACCAGTTCTGATAAGGGGTCCTGTAATCTTCTGGCAATTGAAATTGCTCCACGTTCAGTGACATCATAATCCGGAAATTCCTCTCTTGCAAGGTCACTTGCCGAATATACTGATGCACCTGCTTCATTAACAATCACGTATTTGACATCTGTGTTCTTGATTATATCCACTATAATCTGTTCTGATTCACGTGAAGCAGTTCCATTACCCAATGCTATAAGGTCAATGTCATATTTCTTGATTAAATCCCTGACTATTACCTTTGTTTCCTCGACTTTGTTTTGGGGTTCTGTTGGATATACCACCGCAGTATCAAGAACTTTTGAATATTCATCTACAACCGCCAGTTTACATCCTGTTCTGAATGCAGGATCCCAACCCAAAACTGTTTTTCCAGTTATTGGAGGCTGCATAAGAAGTTGTTCCAGATTTTTCTTGAACACCTTAATTGATTTGTCTTCAGCCACATCGGTAAGTATTGTTCTGATTTCTCGTTCTATTGCCGGAGCAATTAATCTTTTATATGAGTCTTTAATTGCTTTTCTGATAAATTCTGTTGTGTATTTGTTGTATTCCTCTTTTTCCGGATTTGAAGAATAATTGATTAGTATTTCATCTTCAAGGAAGAATTTAATATTTTCAAGAGGAGCATCTATTTTAACGTTTAGAATTTTTTCCTTTTCTCCACGATTTATGGCAAGTATTCTGTGTTGTACAATGTCGGATATGTCCTCCGAATAATCATAGTACATTTCATATTCGGATTTGTTGCTTTCATCCTTTGCAGTTATGGAAATTTTTCCCTTTTTGATTGTTATGTCCCTAATAAATCTTCTGAAAGATGCCTTGTCAGAAATTATATCTGCTATAATATCATTTGCACCCTGTTTAGCCTCTTCTATGCTTCCAACATCTTCATTCAAATATTTTTCTGCTTCCTTATCAATTGAATGATCCAGTTTTTGATCATAGATAGTATAAGCTAATTTTTCCAAACCTTTTTCTCTTGCTTTGGCTGCTCTGGTTGATTTTTTCTGTTTGTATGGCCTGTACAAATCCTCCAATTCAACCATTGTGGAAGCTTCTTCTATTTCCTTTTCAAGTTCCAGAGTAAGCTTTCCCTGTTTTTCTATATTATTGAGAATTTGTCTTTTTCTTTCATCCAATTTTCTAAGATAAACCAGTCTTTCATTTAAAGTTCTTAATAATTCATCATTCAATCCACCTGTTGCTTCCTTACGATACCTTGCAATAAAAGGAATTGAATTATCTTCATTTATTAAAGTGATAGCAGCATCAGCCTGCCAAGGTTTTATATTTAATTCACTAGCAATTATTCTGTCAATATCCATCATATTATTATCAACCTATACTATCTTGGTTTAAGCAAAATTATAATATTAATAAATTAGTTGGAAGTATGTTAAAAAGATTTTGAAAAATAGTTAAAAATAAAAAAAGTGGAGATTATGTTGATAAAAACTCTTTCATAACAGGGTTGTTTAATTCCTTATCAACATCCTTCAATAATTTTGAAATTTCAAGGTGTTGCGGACAGTACTTTTCACATGCCTGACATTCTATACAGTCACTGGCTGCACCGTTTTCTTCGTTTTGAGCAATTACCAGGTAGGCTACCGCAGCATTTAAATCATCACCGCCCTGCGTTTTATTAATGTGATATGTATTGTATGTTGCAAAATATTTGGATATTGGAATGTTGACTGGGCAGTGTTCTATACAGTAATTACATTCAGTACATTTGATTGGTGTTAAATCGTTTACAATATCACGTACCTTATTGATTAATTCATGTTCCTCATCGTTAAGTTTTTTTATGTCCTTGAATATTCCTATACTGCTTTCCATTTGTTCAAGACTACTTACTCCATTTAAAATCATGAAAACATTATCCAAATCATTACAGAATCTTAATGCCCATGAAATATTTTCACTGTTGTCGTCATATTCTTTGAATATTTTTTCAACACTTTCAGGTAAATTTGCCAATGCTCCACCCTTAACCGGTTCCATTACAATAACCGGTTTT
This sequence comes from Methanosphaera sp., assembly GCA_013330915.1. GTDB lineage: Archaea > Methanobacteriota > Methanobacteria > Methanobacteriales > Methanobacteriaceae > Methanosphaera > Methanosphaera sp11921u. The sequence goes on from DUHK01000112.1 coordinate 6,030, forward strand.
TTATATTCTGTTGCTATTTCATAACATTTTTGTGATTCTATGGATGAACTTGTCCAATCCAAATAGTTTATTTGAAGTTGTACAAAATCACAGTCCGGAAATGCTTCCAATGCTTCAATTAATGCTTCAGGATTGTCATGGAATGAGAATCCAATGTTTTTAATTTTTCCTTCCCTTTTCTTTTGTCTTACGAATTCAAATGAATCATAATCATAGACTGCATGGTGTGTCATTTCATTTACATTGTGTATAAGATAATAATCAAAATATTCAACGCCACATTTTTCCAGTTGTTCATTGAAATATTTTTCCATGTCCTCAGGTTTTTTTACATCAAATATAGGTAGTTTTGTTGCAACTATGATATCTTCACGAGGATATCTTTCAACGACAGCTTCCTTAAGTACCAGTTCACTGACTCCATTATGATAAGGGTATGCTGTGTCAAAGTATTTGCCCCCATTTTCAATATAAACATCAACCATTTTTTTAACTTGTTCCATGTCTACCTTGGTTGGATCGTTTTCATCCAATTGTGGCAGACGCATCATACCAAATCCAAATTTATCCATATAAATCACCCATAATTAATATTCATACAAAGTTACTAATTTCTAAATAATTAATATTTAGATTGTTTCTGATTATTTATGACATTTATAATTTGTTTGTCTAGAATAATCTTAGCTTTTTAAAAAATATACTATTTAAATATACTATATTAATATTTAATTTATAATTATATATTTTTAATGAAATGAATATATTATTTCAAAAAAAA
>DUHK01000159.1 GCA_013330915.1 Methanosphaera sp.
GCCTGCTTCAGATGCAGAAACCATTCCTGCACCCAAGAGTAGAACAAGAACTGTCATAAGAAATAAGAGACAATATTTCTTATTAAATTTCATGTTGACTCCTTCAAAACATTGATTAATAAATTCCATAGTTTTCTGGTACAGAAACTACAGAACAACTATTTACAAGAGCAGGTTGTAAGAACTAATTATTCTTTTTTTGAATAATGTTCTGTTTTTGGTATTGTTGTGTGAATTAAATACTTTCGTATCTATATCGTTTTTTTTTTGATATACAAAGCGACGCTCGAGCATCATAGTTGATTCTCTTTTTTTAAACTATACTATATAAAAGTATAATGGATTGAATTTTGTATAAAATTAAACAAAAATAAATAAAAAAAAATAAAATAGTTATGTTTTTTTTTAAAAAATATTATCAAAATTAAATATAATATTAAAATTTTTTAAATGACAAACATATTCTCCTAAAAATAGTGAACAATTTTTAAATCATATATTTTCACCAATAAAGTTAAAATTCGAAAAATCTTTGATTTTAAAAATATTGTTAAGTAATTCTTTAATTATTGGTAATTTAAGAAGATTTATCATTTTGTTTATGTTTAATATTTCCTTAAAAAAATATTAACATTCTAAAATAAGCAGTACCATATTCTTTATTTAATTATAATAATCTGATTTGATGAATTTTAAATATTAGAATATTTTTAAAATAATTAATGAAAAAGATATGTTTAATCTAAACAAATTTAAAAATAAGCAAATGAATATTTATTAAATTTATAAAATAATATTTCAATGTTTTTTCAACATTTCATTTTAATTAAGGGTACATAATTACGTAGAAAAAAATATTTTAAAATATCTGCACAATTAGAAGATTTTTAGATAAAAAAAATAAAAAAGGGGGAATTTTAATTTGTGTAGTTTTCCAGTTATTCCTCAATTTCAACTACTTCTAGTTTGATTTTACCTTCATCTATGACTCCAGAACTACTTGGGGCTTTATATTTTTCGACATTATCACTACTGTCTTGAACATGTCCGCCGTTATCATGTAGCTCAATAGAATCAGGTACTTTTTCTAAATCATCGTAATCGAAAGTTAAGAATCCACTGGAATTCCAAGCGTTACTCATTACAGGATCAATACCGTTGGCTTTTAATATTGCAACAAAGTCAGCATAACTCATGTTACCAAAGAAACATTTTTGACATAAGAAAATGAATAATCTGTATTTTTCTCTGCTCATCATACGTTTGTATGAATGTTTACCCTGGTATGGTTTCCATGAGGATTGTTTTCTGTACTTGTTAGGATAACTGTGTCTTGGACTGTATCTTCCAATACCTCTAGTTTTTCCTATGGTACTTACCTTATTCTTAACAACTGCTTTTGGAACAATTCTTGTGTGGTTATAGTCATCGGTTACTTCGACATAATATGTTTCATTTATACCGATTAACCTCCATGCCCATACACACGTTCTTTTAACTATTTTTAAATTGTTAGTGATTGTGAAGTTATATTCATCATCGGATGTTATGGTTGTGTTGTAATATTTAACTTTGGATTCGTTAACAGTGTATTTTATTAATTTACTGTTATTGAATTTGGTTAAATTGTAAACAACAATGTTCCAACCAGTTTCTTTTGATAATATAACTGATTTCACGTAACTTCCGTCGGCATAAATATTTATTGAAATATTTTCCGGACGTTTGTTATAGCTGTTGTTTAAATCATCCCATACTTTGTTAAGTGTTAGGTTGACTGTGTCGTTGATATGAGTATTGATAAATACTACGTTGGTATCATTACCTTGTACTTCACAGGTGTAATTGTCAACAGGTGCTTCCTCGACTGTGTAATTGATTTTGTGTCCATTGTTGTAGACTGGTAAATTAATAAATGTGTGTTTCCAACTGTTATTGGAGCTTAACAAGATTGGATCTCCCATTTCATTACCGTCTGCAAGTAATTGAACTTTTACACTGTCAGGTCTTATACCGTCGTTGTTGTTGCTGTCATTCCAAACTTTGGATACACTAATGTTTTTAGTGATAATTTCATAAGTGTTGATAATGGTAGTACCATTAATTGTTACACTGTAACCAGAAGGAACTTCCACTTCTTCAACTGTGTATTTTATTTCGTGTCCTTTGTTGTATTTTGGTAAGTTTTCGAACTTGTAAGTCCAATCGTCACCTGATACAACTACAACACCATATTCCACACCGTCTGCAAGTAGACGTACACTGACATTTTCTGGTCTTAAACCATCGTTGTTGTTGCTATCATTCCACACTTTATTTCCGGTTATGTTGATTTTTATACCGTTGTGTGTATTGATTACGAAGAAGTTATCACCTGAACCAGTGATTTCGGTTTCATATTCTGAAACTGTGTCTTCGCTTATGTTGTAAACTATTTCCACACCATCTTTGTATACAGGTAAGTTTTCGAAAGTGTGTTTCCAATCATTATCTGCACTTAAGATGATTGTGTCTACAGTTTCATCGCCAACAACCAAATGAACTGTTACTTTTTCTGGTCTTACACCATCATTGTTGTTTTGATCGTTCCAAACTTTAACAACACTAATGTTTTTGATAATATTTTCATGAGTGTTTATGATTGTGTAATTTCCACAACAGTTTATGATTTTGGATGTGTAATCGTCAACTTTGCTTTCATTTACTGTGTAAACGATTGCTTTACCGTTTTTGTTAACTGGTAAGTTTTTGAAGGTAGCTCTCCAATCATTATCAGCACTTAATACGGTAGAATCAATTTCTACTCCATCAGCATATAAGTAAACGGTCACACTATCCGGTCTTAAACCATCATTATTGTCACTATCATTCCAAACCTTAGCAACACTAATGTTTTTAGTGATGATTTCATGAGTGTTGATAATGGTAGTGCCATCAACAGTTACGTTGTAACCTGCAGGAACTTCAACTTCTTCAACTGTGTAAACAACTTCGATTCCTTTGTTGAATTCAGGTAAGTTAGTGAACGTGTAAGTCCAATCATCACCTGCTTTAATAACAACAGTTTCATACTCTTTACCATCAGCATTTAAAACGATTGTTATGCTTTGAGGTCTTAGACCGTCATTGTCATTTGAATCGTTCCACACTTTATTAATTGTTAAATTAATTGTGCTGTTGATGTGAGTGTTGATGATTTTGTAATTTCCACAACAGTTTATGATTTTGGATGTGTAATCGTCAACTTTGCTTTCATTTACTGTGTAAACGATTGCTTTACCGTTTTTGTTAACTGGTAAGTTTTTGAAGGTAGCTCTCCAATCATTATCAGCTGACAATACGGTAGAGTCAACTTCATTACCGTCAGCATATAAGTAAACCGTTACGCTGTCTGGACGTTTTGCGTCATTATTGTCACTGTCATTCCATACTTTTGTAACATTTATTTCTGTTACGTCTGGAATGTGTGTGTTAATGATTTCGTTTCCG
>DUHK01000034.1 GCA_013330915.1 Methanosphaera sp.
TGATGTACCAAGGCACATTCAAACCTGCAGGCAGGTATCCGAAGACAATGGCCACAACTGCAACAAATACAGCGTAGTATATCTGTGTCTGAACGTGATTCATAAGGTTACAGCTTGTCCCCATCGATGAAAGGATTGTCGTATCCGAAATTGGGGAACAGTGATCCCCGAAAATTGCACCTGTAAGAACACCGCTTGTTGCAACTATTGTGAAATTCAAGTCTCCGGAACTTACTCCCCATGCAAGAGGTATTGCCAGTGGCATCAGAATACTCATTGTTCCGTAGGCTGTTCCTGTTGCAAAGGAAATCAATGCTCCCAAAATGAATATGATTGAAGGCACTATAAACGGTGGAATCGTATTACTAAGCACGCCCACAAGATAATGTGCAGTACCAATTTCTCCAATCACATCACCCAATGACCATGCAAGAAGTAATATTACTCCCGTAATTACTATTGTCTTCATACCTCCAACCCATTCGTTTATGGCCTCATCAATCTTAAGTATTTTCTTTTGAACCGCCATCATGATGGCTACCAGTGAAGCAACCAGTGCTGATTGGAAAAGAGCGACCGATGCATCAGACTGGGACAGAGCTTCAAAAATACCGTTAAATGACAGAGGACTGGTCATCATCAGGTTTATGAGTGCCTGATTTTCACCATTTAAAATGGTGGTATAACCGCTCCAGTAAAATGCTATCAGTGCAGTTACAATCAGGGTCATAATAGGGATTATAGCGTTCCAAACGGAAGGGTTAATTCCCTCCACTGGTTGAACGCCATCAAATGCAGGTGCATCAGGAACAACCACATTCTCCTTGTCTTTTCTTTCAATGGCTTTCTGCTGATAATCTTTCATAGGTCCGAACTCATACAATGTAACCGCGGACAGGACAATAAACAGCAGGAGGAATATGTTGTAGAATCTGTATGGGATGGTCTGTAAAAATATTCCAAAACCTGAAATGTTTGTCATTCCAACGGATTCAAATCCTGATGCTATTAAACTTATTTCCAACCCGATCCATGTTGAAATTATGGCCAAACCGGCAACAGGAGCTGCCGTTCCATCAACCACAAAGGACAACTTTTCCCTTGAAACCCTTAACTTGTCCATCACGGGTCTCATAACAGGACCTACAATCAATGAATTTGCATAATCATCAAAAAATACAAATATTCCCAACAGCAGGGTAAGCAGTTGGGCTTTTGTAGGACTGTCTGCCTTTTTCGCAAATAATTCTCCAAGAGCTTTCACTCCACCCATCCGGGTAATCAACTGGATTATTCCACCAATGAGCAAACATTGAAGAAGGATTCCTGCATTCCATGGATCGGACATACAGGAAATAATCTCAGTTCCCATATCCAAAATTGCATTGATTATGCTATTTATCAAATTATAATCCGTAACATTTAACATGAACTCCCCTACAAACACACCGGCAAACAAGGACAGTACAGTTTCCTTGGTTATAAATGCCAAACCTATGGCCACAATCGGTGGAATCAAGGTTAAAATTCCAAAACGAACAGTATTATCGGCATCTGCAGGTGCCTGTGAAATCAATAATGATAAAACAAACAGAGAAATCACAGAAAAGAAAAAAACAAAACCAAATTTCGTATTCTCATTCATTTAAAATCCCCACTATTGAAATGAAAAAAAAGTTTTCAGTTATTCTTCCAAATCATAAAATATAATTATATCTATGTTTATAATGATATAAGAATTATTAGTAAAAATACTCAACAGAAAAAACCTTTTTCATACAATCACATATCATAACCAAAAAAAATAATGAAAAAACATTATTACAACAGTTTACAAAATAAGATTATGGCTGGATTAACTGATAAAACAATAACCTTTTTCAGGGACGAAACAGTATTTTCAATATCCCTTATCCTGGCAATTATATCATGCTTTTTTATAAGACCAAACCAAGGTTACATCAGTTACATCAACTGGAACACAATAATACTGCTTTTTATAATAATGGTAATAGTCGAAATCCTAAAGAACCTGGCAGTATTTGAGGTGCTGGTGAAAAAACTTCTTAAAAAAACAGCAAACACCCGTGGACTGGTAGCAGCACTTGTTTTTTCTTGTTTTATAAGTTCAATTTTCATAACAAATGATGTTTCCCTGATAATGTTCGTACCATTTGCAGTAATGGCCCTTAAAAAAGTTCAACGTGCAGACTTAATAGTTATTACTGTTTGTCTACAGACAATAGCAGCAAACGTTGGGTGTATGATTCTTCCGATAGGTGCACCACACAATATCGTGATGTACACCCAGTCAAACATTTCATTTGGATCATTTTTTATGATACTGCTTCCCTATATCCTGGTATCAGTAGCCTTCCTGTCGGTGATACTGTGTTTTATTCCAAAAGATGATATTGTCATACATGAGATGCTTGAAGTTCAAGTCGACAGAAAAAACTTCATAAAAAGAGTTTTCAGAGGGGTGGACTATTATCTTCTCTTAACGTTCATCGCACTTTTTATACTGATAGGCAACCTGGAAAACGTAACATTCCTATCTGAAATTTTTAAAAAGTGGATTATCGGAAA
>DUHK01000041.1 GCA_013330915.1 Methanosphaera sp.
AGAAGAAGTATCTGCAGAAGAAGAAGCTATTGAAGAAGAAGTTGTACAAGAGAATATTCCTCAAGAAAATGCTCTAATTTCCAATGAAAAAGAAGTTTCAGATGTAAAAGAAAACATTATTGATGACAAAATACAGCAAACATCAGCATTAGATGACACAGAAATCACAGCAGAAAATGTAACCTCAGAAATAGGTAAAATGAAACAACGCTTATATGGTGGAATAAACAACATTCAAAATGAATTAAACGATAATCAAAACTCTTATTCAGCAGGTGTAAATATGCAGTTTGATCCTGTTGACCAAATTAGAAGATACCATGAACTTAAAGAAGATGGAATCATAACAGAGGAAGAATTTGAACTTAAGAAAAAACAGTTACTGAATTTGTAATTGGTGTCAATTATGAAAGCATATAAAGTTGTCGGTACAATTTTGGGATTCGTATTTGTATTAACTTTAATCGTTCTTTCATTAATTTATTTATTATATTAATTTTTTTTTTAAATCAAAATGCTAAATTATAGGTGAGATATTTATGAACATTCCATGGGTAGAAAAATACAGGCCACAAACATTAGATGATGTGGTAGGTCAAGACCAAATAGTTTCAAGACTGAAAAGATACATAGATGAAAACTCAATGCCAAACATAATGTTTACCGGTTCAGCGGGTGTTGGGAAAACAACTTGTGCATTAGCATTAGCAAAGGCATTGCTTGGTGAATACTGGCAACAAAACTTTTTGGAATTAAACGCTTCTGATGCAAGAGGTATTGACACGGTCAGAAATGAAATAAAAAGTTTCTGTAAATTAAAGGCAGTGGGTGCACCGTTTAGGATAATTTTCCTGGATGAAGTGGATAACATGACAAAGGATGCTCAACAAGCACTTCGTCGTGAAATGGAAATGTATACCAAGACATCATCATTCATATTGTCATGTAACTATTCATCAAAAATTATTGATCCTATTCAATCCAGGTGTGCAATATTCAGGTTCGCTCCTATTAAAGCATATCAAATAATTGACAGACTAAAATATATAGCACAACAGGAAGGTATCGAAGCTGATCAAACCGCACTTGAAAATATTGTTTACTTTACTCAAGGTGACATGAGACGTTCAATTAACATTTTACAGGCATCAACCACGGAAGATAAAAAAATCACTGAAGATGCTGTTTATGAGGTAATAAGCCGTGCAAAACCTAAAGATGTTAGAAAGATTATCAACAAGGCTCTTGATAAAGATTTCTTAGGTGCAAGGGATTTGTTGAGGGACATAATGATTGTGGAAGGTATAAGTGGTGACGACTTAATCACACAATTATATCAGGAAGTTTCTGAAATGTCTAAAGAAGGATTGATTGATGAAGTAAACTTTGTTAAATTAATGGAATATATGAGTGAATGTGATTACAGAATCCGTGAAGGAGCCAATCCAAGACTTCAACTGGAATCTTTAATAAGTAAATTTTTATTAGTTAAATAGGTTGCATCAAATTGAAATGGGTAGAAAAATATTCACCTAAAAGTTTAGGTGACGTACTTGGAAATGCCAAAATAAAGGCAGAAATAGAAGTATGGGCTAACAAATGGTCTAAGGGTGAACCTCAAAAACCATTATTATTAATGGGGCCTCCGGGTGTTGGTAAAACAACAATTGCTCATTTAATAGGAAAAGAATATTTTTCTGAAACAATTGAAGTTAACGCTAGTGATAAGAGATCTTACGACATATTGAAAAGAACTATAGGTGAAGCATCACAAACAAGAAGTCTTTTCCAAAGTGGTTATAAATTAATCATAATGGATGAAGTGGATGGAATCAATGGACGTGATGATTCAGGGGGAGTAAGAGCTATAAACGAAACAATAAAAAATGCCAAACAACCTCTGATTATGATGGCTAATGATCCATACAGTAAAAGATTAACTTCAATAAAAACTAAATGTCAAGCGATTAAATTTACGAAAGTTCATTCAAATACCATTAACGCTCAACTAAAAAGAATTTGTGCAAGTGAAGATATCACTTATGATCCTGAAGCTTTAAAATTGCTAAGTAAACAAAGTAATGGGGATTTACGTTCAGCCATCACCAGTCTTGAAGCCATTGTTGACAAAGACAAAAACATTACAATGGACAGCATATCTGTAATATCACAAAAAGATGGTGAACAAAACATTTTTGATACGGTTCGAACAGTATTAAAAAGTAAGAATCCGGAACACGTAATTGAAGCCATGAGAGTGGATGTTCAGCCATCGTTATTGATAGAATTTATTGCAGAAAACATACCTAAAGAATATGAACGTACTGATGAAATTGCCAAGGCTTATGAAATGATTGCTTTGGCTGACTTAAATCTGGGAAGGGCATTCAGAACACAAAATTATGTGTACTGGAAATATGCTTTTTTATTCATGGGAAGAGGTGTTGCAGCCAGTAAAAAACAGACATACAAAAAATTTGCAAGATACAGCGGATCTTCTGTTTTTTCCAAAATGTCAAAAAGCAGAAAACAAAAAAATCTGATTGCTGCAGTCACACAGAAAATGGGAAAAAGATTACATACGTCACCGAAAGAATTGGAAAAACACATTCCATTTTATGAAGTGCTCTTTGAAGACAACGAAAGAGCCTATGATTTAAAGGAATACTTTAAATTAGATGATGATGAAGTAAAATTGTTCCGTTCCAGAAAAATACCTGCTTCAGTTGAGAAAAAACGTATTAAAGAATTACAAAAACAACAGGAACTGGAAGAAAAGGAAATCCAAAAACAAAAAAAGGAATTGGCAAAGAAAAAATCAGAAAAGAAACAAAAAATTTCCGAGGATAATGTTGCCGCTTCAGTTTCCATGGATATAAAATCTAATAAAGCTTCAACAGAAGAAAAAGCAATTGAAAAATCTTCCAAAAACAACGATGAAGTAGTTTCACAAAGCACAAAAAATAAGAATAATGAACAGAAATCATCTAAATCAAATGATTCTAAGAACAAAAACGATACTTCTGATGAAAACAAGAAAAAATCAAAGACAAAAAAATACAAACAAACCACATTATTTGATTTTTAAATTATTTCATCTTTTTTTTTACTTTTATATTATCTGAAATTAATATAAAACTTAAATTTATATAAAACCAATATTAATAACATTGAATATATTTTTTTTGAAATCATTAAAATAATCGAATATACAAGAGATAATTGACATGTTTTTTTACACGGAAAATATGATGAAATTCGCATTTTCAATGCAAATGCCAGAACAGGATAGTTTCGAATCAGGTTATGCGATAATGGGAATTCCCTTTGACGGTACCACAAGCTACAAATCAGGTGCACGATACGGGCCGAAAGCTGTAAGGGAAGCTTCATATAACTTTGAAACATATAATCTTCATTTTAACAAATCATTAACTGTGGACTCTTATGATATTGGTGATATCTATATCACAAACGGAAATTATGAAAAAACCAATGAAATGATAGTTGACACTATACAATCAGTATTGTCAATGGGTCTTAAACCTATTGTAATTGGTGGAGAACACACAGTAACCTGTGGTGTTGCTCAGGCAATACATGATTATGATGAGGATTATTTTCATGATTTAACAGTAGTTCATCTTGATGCACACTTTGACATGAGGGACACCTATCTTGACGAAAAATATTCTCATGCCACAGTATTAAGAAGAATTCATGAAATGAATCCTAAAGAAATAATTCAGTTGGGTATCAGGTCTGCAGAATTTGAAGAGTATGAATACGTAAAAAAACATGACAACATAACCTATTTTACCAATTATGACATTAAGAACAATCTTGAAAAAGTGTTAAATTATTTAAAGAAAATAGATTCGCCGATTTACATAACTGTTGACATAGATGTTTTAGATCCTTGTTATGCTCCATCTGTTGGAACGCCATCACCTTGTGGTATAACTCCATTTGATTTGGAAGAGATCATGGGAATCTTATCAACAAAGGATACGGTGGGATTGGATGTTGTTGAAGTTTCAGCAGACACAATCGGTGATTCAACAAGTATTAACGCCGCTCAGGTAATATATGATTATTTATGTTTAAAAAGCTAATTGATGGTGATATAATGTTTCCAAATATAAGAATGAGAAGAATGAGAACAGATGAAAGAATCAGGGCAATGTTTAGAGAAACAAATGTTGGAATTGAAGATTTAATTTACCCTATTTACATTAAAGAATCTGCAAAGGACGGGCAGCCTGAAGAAATATCCACAATGCCTGGTCAATACAGATATTCAGTTAATGATGCAATAGACTTTGCAGGTGTTTTAGAAGACAGTGGATTAACTTCAACAATATTATTCGGAATTCCTGATCATAAAGATGAGGTTGGAAGCAGTGCATATGATTCTGAAGGAGTTATTCAGCAAACAATAAGAGGACTTAAGGAACAAACAGACCTTGTTGTACTGGGTGATGTTTGCATGTGTGAATATACCGACCACGGACATTGTGGTATAATTAAGGATAACTATGTGCAAAACGATGAAACACTAAAATACTTATCAAAGATTGCAGTTAGTTATGCCGATGCAGGAGTTGACGTAATTGCACCTAGTGATATGATGGACGGTCGTGTAAAGGCAATCAGGGAAGGACTGGATGCCAATGATTATATTAACACGCCAATATTTTCCTATGCTGCAAAATATGCATCAACATATTATTCACCATTTAGGGAAGCTGCAGATTCAACACCTAGTTTTGGAGATAGAAAATCATACCAGATGGACCCTGCAAATTTCAACGAAGCAATTCGGGAAGTTTCCTTGGATGTGCAGGAGGGAACTGATGCTATCATAGTCAAACCGGCATTAGCTTATCTGGATGTTTTACGTGAAGTTAAACAAA
>DUHK01000064.1:0-1346 GCA_013330915.1 Methanosphaera sp.
ATTAAGACTGGTGAGGAATTTTCAAAAATCGCCACAAAGTTAAAGCGGGAATGTGTTAAATATCTGACACAAGTAACTAAGGAAAACGGATTGATCGATTTCGATTTGGAACAGGCTGATGAATATGTCTGTGTTTCATATGACGGAGGTAGTCATCCTGAGTACGGAGGTAATCTTTACTCAACTGTTTACAGTGTAAGTTTCAATAAGGATAAGAACAGGCTGAGTATAGAAACAGAAGATGATAATGACTACACGGTTGATCGTATAAGTGCTGATGAATTATATACTTTGGCTTTGGTTGTATATAATAAGTTGAAGGATTGAGTTGTTGAATATTAATGTTTTGAAAAACCGATGAAGTAGAAATGCTTTGTCGGTTTTTCTTTTTTATTTGGATCGATCCGAGATAGACTGTTTTGGCAACGACAGAGGGTCCTGATCACAGCAATTAATCTCACTGAGATTAAAACGCTGTTGAAGTTCAGAGTGACAGGTTCGGCGGTATTTATCTGTTCTATAAAAAAGATCGATCATATTAACATTTTTTAACTTAAACAATTTGGTTGTATAAGATAAAGTTTGTATTTTTGCATTGTCAAATTAAAACATAAACATTATATGAAAGAATTTATAATCAATTTACTTAACACGCTTGGTTTAGGTGTAAACGGAGACATAAATAATATCAATTTATTCAGGTCAAAGAGTATGTTTCCTAATTCGACTTTTAATGTTATTGAAAATACTGAAAGAAAATCTGTTATTAATGTTGTTGATGATGTGACTGGCTCAACATTTACTCTTTTGTATGAGCATACTAAAAACGGTCGTATTACGAAAGTAAGTATTAACAATTAATAAAATTATTATTGGCATGAATAATGAAAATAGAACATATAACTTGGGTGATGTTGTTCTGATTACAGACACATACGAAGGATGTGATTTTACGGCTCACTGTATTCAGAAGATTGAAACACTAAAAAGGGATGATAGTGTGCAAGTTGAATTTGTCTTTGCTGTGGATCAAAATAAGGAAAACAATTTATCTTATATTGTTGGCGAGGATCGATCTAATAACATATATTATTTCGGTAAAGTTATAGGTAACATACTGAATGGAGAGGATTAAGTTAATTGAAAACAAATAACATTATAAAAGAAACAATTAATAATCAGATTAACAATATGATACTTAATTTCTATGGCTTCTGAATAAGTATAATAAATCTTAATTTACATTTTAGTAAAAAGTTGAGGCTGATTGCTCGTGATGAGTAGTCAGTCTTTTTTTGATCATATACCAGACTACTTGGTCAAGGAGATGAGATGGATCCTTTCAC
>DUHK01000064.1:1468-6215 GCA_013330915.1 Methanosphaera sp.
ACTTGGAAAAAAGATCGATCATATTAACATTATTTAACAAAATAAATTTGGTCAATTAAAATAAAGTCAGTATTTTTGCACTGTAATTAATAACATTAATAAACAATTAAACTCAAGACAATTATGGAGATTAAAATTGAAACCATTTACGGAAATGTAAATCTGAGATCATGTTACGATTGTGATTCAAGTTCTGATTTCTACAGTGCTTATGATGATAACGATAATCATCTTGGCGATTTATGGAATCTTCCTTACTATGACGAGGATGACGAGGAATCAATGGAGTGTCTGAAAGATGCGCTCGAAATCGCTATCGAATGTAACGACATCTGTATTCCTTCTGAGGAAATTCCTTCTGAGGACGAAAATGAAGATGATCTTATCTACCTTGTCACGGTCCTTGAATATGATAACGGATGCGCTACTGCTGAATCCTATGCTTATGACAGTATGGAGAAATGCAGGGAAGCAAAAATTATCAGGGTTAATGCCTTTACAGAGAAGTGTGCTGAATATGAATTGAACTATGAAGTACATGATGCTGATGTAATCTGCGAAATTATGACAGAGAATAAATCTAAGTATCTCTGCATAACAATGAAGGGTACTACTGTTATGTAACACAATTCTTTGACCATAATGTTAATTTTTGGAAGTCGGTTGCCTTTTGGTAATCGGCTTTCTCTTTTTTATTATGATCGATCCAAATCAAGAACTATGATGACTACTCGGTCTTCTTGATACAGCAGAATAATCTCACTGAGATTAATTACCTGGAGGAAGACGGCGGAGAATCTCTACTTACCAAGATAATTGTTCAAGATGAGATGGACCCTTTCACCAGGTTTTAATCTCACTGAAATTAAATCCTGATCGATCCATTCTAAAATAATTATGAAAATATTTTTTGGATTTTATTTTGCAAACTTATATGGAATTTTTTGCTGAAATTTTTTCAAAATATTCTGCATAAAATAGTTATAAAAAAGGTGAGAAAAGATCGATCCTTTCTCACCATTAGTAAATTATTTTTTATAAACTTACTTTAGAATTGTAGTTCCTTTACTGTATTTGTGATAAGTATTGCTATATTTCTGAACTCGTTATTAAGGAATTTCTCCTTGATGATTTCCGAGAGTGGAAGGATAGCGTCTGCTATCTTTTCCATTTTCTTTGGTGCTTTTCTTTCACATGGGAGGCAATAAACATAGAAACCCTGATGCTCCAGTTTACCGTCGTACATGGTACCACATCCATATTCTGACTTATCCATTGGTGTTACACGGCAGATAATACCTTTCTTGTGAAATTCACCAGTAAACAAAGAGTGACCGTCTTTCTGGTGGTCTATCTCTATTCTGAGTGTGTTAATCTTGTGATGTTGATCGATTTGAATAACTGGATCAATCACGATATCTTTCTTTAATTCTTTCATACTGTTATTGTTTTCGTTACTATTATTTGTTTTATATGTGCAAAGGTAATGCTTTTTTCTGATATGACAAAATTATTTAAGTTAAATTATGTTAAGAGGATCGATCTTTTTTATATTATATAAGAGATGAAGTTCGAGATTCTGAAAGCTGGACACAGAAATTTAATCTCACTGAGATTAAATCTGGTGAAGGATGAGATGAAGTTCGAGATTAGGCTATTATTGGGTTCTGAAAAAAAGATCGATCATTTAACATTATTTAACACAAAATATTTTCTGGTTTCAAAAATAGTTCGTACTTTTGCAGTATAAAATTTAATTTAATTATAATATAATATGAGAAGAAACATTCCAACAATGCCAAAAAAATTTATTGGTAGTATGCAAACAGGTTCAGTTTATGTAAAGACTGCACCGAGAAAGTGGACTAACAATGAGATTGAGTGGATCCTTAATATGCGGAAGGATGGGTACAGTATGGATGATATTGCTATCTCTACTGGTCGTTCAAAAATATCCGTATCTCTCAAATTAAAAAGATTAGGTAAGAAGCATAATACATATAACAAGTCACACGTTGATGAAAAGTATGAGATAAACAAAATGTATGCTAATTTGGTTAAGCCGACAAACATTCTTGATTTGTATTGTGGTGAATGTTCGTTCTGGTATAATAGTGGTCTTTGTCGTAAAGTGATCACAAACGATTACAACAATACATTTGATGCTGATTATCACGAGAAAGCAGAATTGCTTATCCACCGTTTATATTATGAGGGAAAGAAATATGATGTGATCGATCTTGATCCTTTTGGTTCAGCATACGAATGTTTTGACCTTGCTATTAAGATGGCTAAAAAAGGATTGATAATTACATTTGGGGAGTTCGGACACAGACGATTTAGAAGATTGGATTACGTTGGTTGCCGATATGGTATTAACAATGTAAATGATTTCACACTTGAAAATCTTATCTCTGGTGTTCAGCAGATTGCAAGGCAAAACAAAAAACAACTCGAAGTAGTCTATTCTAAATCATGGCATAATATTGCAAGAGTATGGTTCACTATAAAACCTATTAAAATTACAGATCAGTGGAAATAAAATTTCAAAAAATTTTTCTGAAAAAAGTCTGGCTTTTAGTCAGGCTTTTTTTGATCGATCTTTTTAATATTTTTCTTGATATATTGCCAACAGAAATCTGAAGGCTGGATACAGAAAATAATCTCAGTGAGATTAATTACCAGACAAGGATGTGAATTTCGCTGATTTTTCAAATTAAAAAAGATCGATCATATTAACAATTTTTAACTGAATTTATTTTGTATTATCACATATTGTTATTATCTTTGCATCAGAATTAATAAACATTAGTATTAACAATTTAATTTAATAGCATTATGGGACAGTATTATAGGTGTATAGTTCTAAAGAAGGATTGGAAAGAAACACAGAAGCCTATTCGGGCTGCGTTATCACCTTACTACTTTGAAAATGGCGCAAAGTTGATGGAACATTCCTATGTCCGTAACAATTATGTAAGTGCCTTCATGCACCTGGTTCACAAATTGGATAAGGATCGATCTGGTCTGCCTTGCGTATGGGGCGGTGACTATGCAGATACGTTTGCTACGGAAGGACTGCCTTTGTTAGAGAAGATGAATACAGATACACAGAAGCCTGAGATTGTCGGTGGTTTCAATGCCTATTACGAGGCTGGTGCTTGGATGATCAAAGATGATAAAAAATCCGATGAGTATAATGAAGTGCTAAATCTGATTGAGGATTACGATTTGTACAATTACAGGTACATCATAAATCACACGAAGAAGGAGTATGTCAAAGTACCTGCATACGAAAAAGACAAGTGGATTATTCACCCTCTGCCTATCCTACTTTCTGACGGGTGCTCACGCGGGGTGGGGGATTACAACGATGAAATCTGCACTAATCCAAAAGAAGTGTGTCTTAATTCAGTAGAAATGGATTGGGATAAAATGAAAATCGAGAAAAAGCATAACGCAAAGTTCGTTGGTGCTTGGGCTTATGATACTATATCCGTAACAAACAATGAAGCCGATGCAAAAGGTTACACAAAAATTGATTGGGAAGATGAAATAGAATATTGATTTGTCATAATGTTGTTGGGTTTTGATAAGGCTACTCCTTAATTGGGGTAGCCTAATCTTTTTGTCAAAAATATGATCGATCCAGATCAGTATCCAGATCGATCCAGATTCTTAATCTCACTGAGATTAAATCCAGCAAGCACGACTCTGAGCGCGTTCATCATCAGGTATTTTATTTCAAAATATTTTTCAAATTATTATTCAGAAAATATCCAAAAATATTCTCAGAAATATATTCAGAAAAAAAGATCGATCTTTTTTACAAAAATTAACTATAAATTTTTCACCAATTAAAATAATTGTTGTATATTTGTATTGTGAATAGGAAAAGCCAGCAATGGTTACGATTTCACCCCCACAGGTAATAGTGCTTATTGGGAACGAATTAAAAACAAAGTATTATGAAGGTTTACAATGACAGAGAGATTAAACGGATACTCAAAGAGAATGGTTATCATTTGCAAAGGATAAAAGGTGATCATGAGATTTGGGTTTCAGACGGTTCAAGCAGACACATAACAATACCTTACAAGAATATTAACCGTATGGTATGGCAAAGGTTAGTCAAGGAAAATAACCTGATATGCAAATTTTAGATTGTATAATTGATATTACGGATTGGCTTCGTTGGGAAACGAGGTCAATTCTTTTTTTGTACCTATATGTGATGTCTAAAAAATAACTTTCTTAATATATCTTATCAATATATCAATAAAGTCAAAATTTAGACAGCAACAAAAGATCGATCTTTTTTAACAGTTCATTAACATTTTATTGATGAATATCAAGATGATGTTCAGAGTCTTCATACAGGGTTTTAATCTCACTGAGATTATACACGGTTCGTACAGCAGGATGATGCTTGGATTATACTTGGGTTCATAAAAAGATCGATCATATTAACATTATTTAACACAATTTATTTGGTGGTATCAATTATTCTCCGTATATTTGCACTGTAAATCATTAAAAACATAAAGTTATGACAAAGAAAAAGTATGTAAGGTACATGGTTATCGCTGATTTCGGTACAGTGAACTACGAGACAGAGAGTTACAAGGATGCGTTCAGCAAGTATCAAAGATCTGAAAGACCAAAGACAATCTACGGTTTTGATGAGCAGGATAATATAAGTGTAATATTATCAAATCTACGTCTTTGATGAGCAGGATAATATAAG
>DUHK01000128.1 GCA_013330915.1 Methanosphaera sp.
TACTTAATTATTCTTCTTAAAAAAACAAGGGAAATATCTACACAATTAAATCCTGAGCAATTTGTATAGCTAATGAATAATAGAATTTAAGTTGATAAGTTCTATTTAAACTACATAACTTTTTTTAGAAAATTTATAAATAATTTAAAAAAAAATAGATGAGATGATTTAATCTCGTTTTGGACCCATATAAATAACGGGTAACTGAATCTCTGTTTTTGTATCTTCAACCGGTGTTCCCGGAGCTGCCGGAAGATATATTTCAGTAATTGGTCCAACTATGTCATATTGATTTTCTACTGCATAGTTAACCATTTCTCTTATTGATTCATTAAAATTCTTATGAGATCCCTTATGAATACCTGATAAAACAGTGTGACTGGTTACTTCCTTAAGACCTAATTTACCCAGCCTACCGGCAGGTCTTCCACCCATATCAAATGATTTGATTGGCATTCCCACCTCAAATATTTGGTGATTTTCTGCATATTCCTCCAAATCATTATCATAAGATCCATAAGGATAACCTACAGCTTCTAAATTATTTTCTGCAATTAAATCCCCAACTTCTTCAATAAATTCAGGTAATTTACTGAAACTATCTGTATGTGGAACATATGCTACTTTTTGATCAGGAATTCTTTTTTCTTTAATTTCCATATTATCAGTCCTAGTAAAATAATTTTTCTTAATTTTTGTGTTTTTTTAATATATTAAAAGGTTTATTGCTCATAATATATTTATTTTTATTATGGGCGAGGTTTCAGAATTGCATAAATTAGACAAAAAATAGAATTTCGAAGGAAAAATTAAGTTGTGATACACATAAACAGATTGATTTTTACTTAATTAACAAGCACATCATGTTAAGACAAAAGACTCTTGCTTTAAAACAATCATGAATGATTATATCATAAAATAATTACATTCAAAAATAGAATAATCAATGTTGGAAAAATGTTTGAAATTAGAGTTTGAGAATTCATATGACTGAAGCCAACCACGAAAAAAAAATACTTTCCAATTAATTAACTAAATATTTAATTGATTACTCACAGAGTAGTATATACAAAAGAAATGGAGATGAATAATGAGAAAATATTTATTGATATTAGTTACTCTTGTATTAATAACTTCATGTTCTGCTATTTCAGCAGCAGATACGAATGATACACAAGAATTAACAGACACAACAACATATTCTCAAGATTCTAATCTAGCAACAAACGATATTGACTCTACAACAAACAGTGAAACAAATGATAATCAAAATACTCAATCAGTAAACAATAACGGTAATGACTGTTGTTCAGCCATTATCCAGGGTTATAACAACAATAGTGCAATATCATTCAGAAGAGACGATACCGATACTGTTACAGTTAACGTGACTCACAACGTCAGTATGGTAAAACAATGCAAAGGTTCCGGATCTTACTTTTTCCACGTCCTTATAAGTAAAGATGGATGGATTGTTGGAAACGGTGGTGGTGACAGTGGTGAAATCAACCACAAAATAGAAAATTACACCCTTTCCATGATCAACGATGGAAAAATCAATGAAATAACATTTAATAATATAGTAAACCTTAAAAAGCAAAATTTTAAAAGCCATTATGTTATTAAAGCACCAAACGGAACATATTCCTTATTCATTAAATATGATAACAATACGAAAACAGAAAAAGGTACCTTGCTTCCAGGACAATACCTTGCAGTACCTAATGATCCTGTTTACTTCCAAAAAGGTAATTTTGCTGATGTGGTGTCAACCACAAATATCAGTACTGCTTCAAGACTTATTGCAGCAATGAATAAATACAATTATGATAGGCGTAATATTATAACTTATTATATTCAAAAATATGATTCCTACACACAATTTAAAGTGTATGCTTGTAATGATGATGGTCACTATGCTAACAAATCTTCTGGACAATATGTAGATAGTATTCAAACAAACACAAAATACTACCCTGCAAGTAGCATGCCTATTGTTCCAAACTCAATAGTGATTGATGAATTTAATCTTATCTCTAGGAAAACCAATACGACCGTATCTTCAGAAAACTTAACCACAAACGATCCTATAGTAACATTAAAAACAACCGTTAAAGACGAATACGGAAACCTTGTTAACTATGGTTTCGTATCTGTTCTGGTTAATGATAAAACATTGAAATACGCCAATGGTACCGATGCAACATTCAAATTAGTGAATGGAACAGCTAGTGTTAAAATTAGAATCACAGACATATGGAAAAGAAAAAATTATACCTACCAATTCAGATACTTTGGTAAAAGCCAATACGAATCAAAATTAAGTAATAAAGCTGTTATTACATTAGCTAATTTAGTAAATTTAAATACTACTCATGCCCAATCAACAAACTTCGGAACAAATGTTACAATTACTGCAAATGTAAATTTCAAACTTAACAATTCCCAAGTTAATGAAGGAAAAGTATTATTTAAAATTAATGGAAAAACCATAAAAAACGTAAATGGAACAACACTTACAGTGGATGTTAAAAATGGAACTGCAATGTACAACTTCATTTTAGCTCCGATCTACTCCCCTAGAAACTACACAATTACCGTAGTTTATACAAACGGATACTGTAGAGCGGAAACTAAGTCAACACTAACTGTAAAAAAATTGGATGCTAAAATTATTTCACCTAACATAAGCGTGAATAATAAAGTACTTTCCGTTAAAGCAAAATTAGTTGATACTACAAATAAATTAATTAAATACAACACTTCTGTTGTATCATTTAAAATTAACGGTAAAACCATACATGATTCAAACGGCAATACATTGTTATTCAGTATTGTTGATGGTATTATAGACTTTAACTATACGTTGTCTGACAATTACAGAAAAGGAAATTATACATTAACTTTAGTAATACCAGAACGTAAAGCATATTATAGTCTAAGACAGAATTATACCATGACGGTATAATTTTTCACTTAACCCCCATTTTAAAAAAAAGCTACTTTTAATAATATTTTAATCAATTCTTAAAAAAAACCAGATAATAATTTATAATAAGATAAATTCATTAAAAAAAAAGTTGTAAAGAAAAGTTATTTACTCTTCTTTTGGTAAAATAGATGTTGAGATTCCAGATGCTAATGCAATTTTAATTAGATCTCCAACTACAAATGGAATTACTCCCATCATTAATAATTCAGGAATGCTTAATGGTGCACCTGTTTTTACGAGCATTGCATTGTATAATCCAATTAATCCAGGCACGTATATGCATATGAAGTTTGCGATTAACATTACTGCAACTGTGAAAATAGGTTTTCTAGCATTTGCATAATGATCAAAGACATATCCTACAAATGTTGCTGCTATAATAAATCCTATTATGTATCCTCCACTAGCTGCAAATATGAATGCTAATCCGTGATTCATATTAGTAAACCATGGCATTCCAAGAATACCTAATACAGTATATAAAATCATACTGAATCCGCCGTATTTACCTCCAAGGAAAACACCTGCCAGAAGTGCTGCAAATGTTTGGAAGGTGATTAATACAGGACTCCATGGAATTGCAATTGATACTTGTGCCATCAAACCGGTAAAACATGCTACTAAAAATGATAAAAGTACCATTGTCAAAGTACTTGCATTGTTTCTCCAGTTATACCAAGAATATTGCATTTCATGAAGTTTGTTGATATTTGATGAAATCATATTTAAACCTCAAAAA